>CALCZA010000098.1 GCA_937906475.1 uncultured bacterium | reverse complement strand
GCAGGCCGCAGGGATGCCGAGCATCACACCGGTGACCCGCTCGCAGGTGATCCGCTAGGGCAAGAAGAAGCGCGACTCGACGATCAGCACAACCGTCGCGGCGACACGTTCCGTTCGCCTGGCTGGAGCATGCCTGACGCGGCCCTCAGCCGCGATGACTTCGCGTCTCCGATTGAACGCCGTCGCTTTCAGCTACGTCGCCCAATCGACCGCCTGGAAATCGCGCGCTGCGATTTCAACGAACTGGCGCGTCGTCTGTCGAGCTAACGGGCCGCCAACGAGCAGGCTAGCTCTCTCGCTTGATCGGCCTTGCAGTAGCTCCCCCGTCCACGGACAGTAGCGCGAAACGCAATGCCTGACGCAAACCCGCTGCTCACGATCACCTGCTTGCTTGGCGCCGGCGCCGCCATGCAGTGGTTAGCCTGGCGGGTACGAGTGCCAGCAATCCTGTTCCTGCTGCTCGCCGGCTTCCTGATTGGCCCGGTGTTCGGCTGGTTCGCCCCAGAAGACACGTTCGGCGATCTGTTCCGCCCGATCGTCTCGCTCGCCGTCGGCATCATCCTGTTCGAAGGTGGACTGACGCTGAAGTTCAGCGAACTGCGCGGCGTCGGTCGCGTGGTCACGAACCTGTGCAGCATCGGCGCCTTGGTCACGTGGCTGCTAACGACGCTGGCCGGAATTTGGATCGTTGGCGTCGAGCCAAAAATCGCGCTGCTGGTCGGCGCCATCCTGGTACTCACTGGCCCGACTGTCGTCATTCCACTGGTTCGCCACGTGCGCCCGCGCGCACCACTCGGCCCGATCCTGCGTTGGGAAGGCATCCTGATCGACCCGATCGGCGCCGTGCTCGCTCTGCTGGTTCTCGAAGCGATCACTGGCCACGATAGCGCTGCAGCAATTGCTACCGGCATCGGCAAGACCATCGTCTACGGCGGCGCCCTCGGCGCGGTCACTGGTTGGCTGTTGGCGCGCGCTCTCGAACAACTGGCGATTCCCGATCGCCTCCACGTGCCAGTCACGTTTGGTACCGTGGGCGTCGCGTTCGCCGTTGCCAACACGCTGCAACCCGAAGCGGGACTACTGGCCGTTACCGTGATGGGCATCGTGCTAGCCAACCGCAGCAAGCTCGACATCGAACACGTGCTCGAATGGCACGAACCGTTGGTGACGATGCTGCTCGCATTGCTGTTCGTCACGATCTCGGCACGTCTCGAACTCGAATCGCTAACCAAGTTCGGCCTGATGTCGATCGTGTTTACCGCCGCGCTGATCCTGATCGTGCGACCGGCCGCCGTCGCACTATCAACGCTCGGTACTTCGCTCAACTGGCGCGACCGCGGATTTCTGATGGCGATGGCGCCGCGCGGAATCGTCGTTGCCGCGGTCAGTTCAGAATTCTCGTTGCACCTCGAACACGTTGGCGAGCCCGGCGCACAAGACGTCATCGCGATGGTATTCCCCACCATCGTGCTAACCGTCGTCGCCTATGGCTTCTTGGCGCGACCGTTCGCTCGCCTGATTGGCACCGCTCAAGCCGACCCACAAGGAGCGGTCTTGGTTGGCGCCGACCTCGTCAGCCGCGAACTCGGCCAGGTGCTCAAGGAGCAAGGCTTCGAGGTCCTACTGGTCGACACCAACCACGCGAACACCACTACCGCTCGAACCTCCGGCCTGCGCACGTTCCAGGGCAGCGTGCTGTCGCATCGCTTCACCGAAGAAGCCGAACTCGACGGCATTGGCAACATGATCGCGCTGACGCCAAGCGACGAGATCAACCGACTGGCCCTCGAACAATTCGTGCCGACGTTTGGGCGCGCCCACCTGTTCCGGGTCGCCTCGGCCAACAAAAAGCGCAAGGATCCGCACCACGCCGGCCGCGAACTCTTCGCTGAAGACCTCAACGCGGAAGAACTGCGCAGCCAGCTACACGGTGGCGCGCGCATCCGCGCGACCAAGCTGACCGACCAATTCGGACCCGACGAATACCGGGAGCAATACGGCGACCAAGCTCGCCCGCTGTTCGTCGTCACGTCCGACAAGACGCTGCAGATCATTACGACCGACAGCCCTCCCGTATTAAAAGTCGGTCAAACGGTGCTAGGGCTCGTTCCCCGCGACTTCCAAGTCGGCTCGGAGACTGTCAACGGCGACGACCTGGAAGCGGCAAACGAGGCCGACGACAGCTCCGACCCAGCCTAGGTCCCGCAACCGGAGAACGGATGCGAACTGCACCCGGCTCAATCCTTGGATCGCGCGGCAGCGGCATCTAGACTGCCGGTGAACATGCAAGCCACCGCACTCGAATCCGCCCACATCGCCCTAGGCGCCCGCATGGTGTCCTTCGCCGGCTGGAACATGCCAGTCCAGTACCGCGGCATCCTCGAAGAAGCCAAGACCGTGCGCGAGCACGCGGGCCTCTTCGACCTCGGCCACATGGGCCGCGTCAAGGTATACGGCCCACAAGCCGAGGACTACCTACAGCGCCTGCAGACCAATGACGCCGCGTCGATCAAGCCGGGTCGCATTCGCTACGCGATGCTGCTCGACGACGATGGCCTGACGCAAGACGACATCCTGGTGTATCGCAACCCGAAGAACGACGGCTTCTTCGTTGTGATCAATGCCGGCAACGCAGTGCGCGACCTTGAGCGCATGAACGCGATCGCCAAGGACTTCGATGTCACAGTCGAAGACTGCACGCAGACGCTCGGCATGATCGCGATCCAAGGCCCGAAGTCGCAAGACATCACGCAGCAGATCTGCAGTGGCGACCTAGCTTCGCTCGGTTACTACGCGTGGATGGATACCGAAGTCTGCGGCGTGCCGATGACGCTGTCGCGCACTGGCTACACCGGCGAAGACGGCTTCGAAGCCTACGTCCCCAAGGGCCACGAGCAGACTGTTTGGGACGCGTTCCTCAAGGCAGGCGTTGCCCATAACATGACGCCGATCGGCCTCGGCGCCCGCGACACCCTCCGTCACGAGGCGGGCATGCCGCTCTACGGTCACGAGATCAACGAGAAGACCAACCCGCTTGAGGCCAACCTTGGCTGGGCGGTCAAGATGAACCACGACTTCGTCGGCAAGGCCGCGCTTGAGCGCGTCACCGAAGCTGGCGGCACCGGCCGCACCTTGGTCGGACTGATCACTCACTCGAAACGCTGCCCGCGTCAGGGTTACCCTATTACTGCTGGCGACAAGCGCATCGGCGAAGTGTGCTCCGGTAGCATCTCGCCGACGTTGTCGAAGGGCGGCACGCCGACCAACATCGCTACGGCCTACGTCGAGACCGAGTTTGCGGCGACCGGCACCGAGCTGCAGTTCGTCGTGCGCGACAAGTCCGAGCCGTGCATCGTCACGGAACTGCCGTTCTACAAGCGCAAGCGCTAGCAATCCCAACGCTTGATCCGAGCCAGCGAAGCCAGCTACGACATCGCTGACACAACATCGTTGGCAATCAGCTCAGGCGACTGTTCCATTATCTATCCCCTCCGATTTCCTTAGCAGTCCGAGAACTCTCATGCGTCCAGACGACCTCAAGTTTCAGAAGAGCCACGAGTGGTGCAAGATCGACGGTGACGTCGCCACGATCGGCATTTCCGATTACGCCGTTTCGCACCTCAGCGACCTCGTGTTCCTCGACCTTCCCGCGGTTGGCTCGACTGTCACGGCAGGCGAGAGCTTTGGAGAGATTGAGTCGGTGAAGGCGGTCAGCAGCCTCTACTCGCCAATCACCGGCGAAGTACTCGAGAGCAACGAAGATCTAGGCGACAACCTGGAATGGCTGTCGGAAGAGCCGTTCGGCAAGGCCTGGATGATCAAGGTCAAGCTCACCGCGGAAGGCGCGGACCTGATGGACGGCGCTGCCTACGACGCACACTGCAAGGCCGAAGGCTAGGCTGCAGCTTAAGTGCCGCTGCCTGATCAACCCGACGGGCAACCCGACGTAGGTCTCCGCGGCCTGCGTGTGCTCGTCGATGAACCCGCCGAGGCAGCCTGGAACATGGCTGTCGACAGCGCGCTGCTCGAACTCGCCGAAGAGCCGACGCTGCGCATCTACGGCTGGCAACCGCACGCCGTTTCGCTCGGCTACTTCCAGAAGATCGCGGACTTTGCCGACTTGCCCGACGGCACGTCGATCGTTCGCCGCACGACTGGCGGCGGCGCCATTCACCACGGCGACGAACTAACGTTCTCACTAGCCTTACCGGCAAGCCTGCTGCCCGGCGATATCGCCGAGAGTTACGTGCTGCTACACGATGCCATTGTGCGCGCGCTCGCGACCATCGGCGTGACCTGCCATCGCGCCACGTCCGGCAAGGTCGCCGCGGCACGACCGAGTAGCCGCTGGTGTTTTGAAACCCCCGTGCGTGACGATTTAATCACCGACACCGGCAAGTTGCTGGGCTCGGCACAGCGTCGCACGAACACCAGTAAGCCGCGCGTTCTGCACCACGGATCGCTGGTGCTCAACCGCCCACAGCACACGCCATTCGTCGCGGCCGTGTGCGACCAGGTCCCAATCACAGAGTCTCTCCGCCGGGTATTACACACCCGGTTGATTGCCGAACTGACAAAAGTTCTCGGCCTGGAAGCGCAACCCGGAGAACGCACGGCAGCAGAAGATGCGATGGCAGCGCGCCTGTGTGACGAGCAGTTCCGCAACCCTGCACACCTCCATCGTCGCTAACTCCTCGGCCATCAAGTTCGCCCCGAGAAGGCGACGAAAGAGCCGGTACGTCGAGGGAGAAATGGCCTCGTTCGACGCCCAGGTTAGCAATGGTCACGACATCCGTAGAGCTTGAACAACTGATCGATGGCACCGTCAACATCCCGACGATTCCGACGATCCTGGTCGAGATCACCGCCATCTTCGATTCTCCTGACGGCTCAGCCAAAGATGCCGCGCGCATCATCGAAAAGGACCCTGCGATTGCGACCCGCGCCCTGCGCCTCGTCAACAGTTCGTTCTACGGGCTCAAGAACCCGGTCTCGAACATCAACCTGGCGTGCTCCATCCTCGGCCTGAAGGTCATCAAGAACCTGGCCATACAAGCGACGGTGCTGCAGACGTTCGGGGCAAATCAAGAGCGCGGAGAGTTCAACACCGATTGGCTGTGGGACCACAGTTTCAAGTCGGCTGTCGCTTGTCGCCTGCTGGCCGAACACTCGGTCATCACCAACGACTTCAACCCAGACGACGCCTACACTTGTGGCCTGATTCACGACATTGGCAGGCTGATCATGATCGACTCGCAGAGTGATCGGTTCTTCGAGGCGCTGAAGTTGTCCAAGCAAAACAACATCCCGCTCGCAACTGCCGAAGCAAAGGTCTTTGGCTTCAACCACGCACACGTCGGCGGCCTGCTCGCCAACCGTTGGAAGCTGGCACCGAACGTTCAGGCTGCCGTGATGTCCCACCACAGCCCACCCACCAAACTCAATGGCTGGAAGCATGGCTTCTTGGTTAGGGCCGCGAGCACGTATGCCCACATGGCAGCGGGAAGCAACAGCGCTTGGATCGGCGACTTCATCAACGAGGACGGCCGTAAGACACTCGGCCTGACTCAAACGCAGCACGAAGAGATCTTAAAAGCCACTGCCGAAGCCAGCATGGACTAAACAGCCTGAGCCAATACGCTACAGCGATGCAGTTCGCTGGCTTACTTGCACGCGACGGGCTAACCCCAGATGTTCGCATTCTGATCGGCATAGCCGTCTCTACCTGGCATGCCGATTGGCCAACAGTCACGGCCTGGGTCAAGGTCGCTAAGCAACGTGATTGCCCGCGCAAAGACCTCGAAGAGACGCTGCTGCAATGCGTGTTGTTCTGCGGCTTCCCGCGAGTCATCACAGCCTTTGAACACTTCAACGACAGCTGGCCCACCGAGCATGCTCCGAACGGAGGCAGCCTGCCACTCGAAGAACAAGCGTCAGCTGGTGACGAGCTATTCCGCTCTATCTACGGCAAGAATGACGCGGCAGTGCGGTCGATGCTGCAAGGCTACCACCAAGAGCTACACGACTTCGTGCTCGAAGCCGCCTACAGCCGGATCCTGACTAGACCCCAACTGTCTGCCAAGAAGCGCGAGTTGATCGCGGTCTCCGTGCTCGCGGCGCAAGGCCAGAAGCGGCAGTTTGCCGGCCATGCGCGAGGCGCCAAGCACCTGGGCGCGAGCATCGAAGAACTGCGCGAGGCGCTCGTCACCACGTTCGGCTCCGAATCCGAAGGAGCCGCAGACATCGAGTTCTGGATGTCGCTGGCGCAATAATCACAGCTGGGCCACCACAGCCTGGGGAGCGACCCAGCGAGCTTGCCGCGGTCGGTGTGTTACCCGGCGCATGCAGCGTTTGGCGCATGCTGTGCGTACAGAAATAAAGACTCTCCACCTCGCCCCCGGAAACCAGAGCAACATGCCCGAGTTTCCTCGGTGGAGAGTCTCGTTGGTGCCCGACAACCAAGGCTCACACCTCGATCACGGACACTGGCAACTACCCCCTGACTGGTGCGTGGTTTCGGTTCCATGCCAAAAAATCTGCTAGCGCTGCGCCATTGCCATCGCCGGCAAGCGCGCTCGCTCTAACGAGGCATCATGACCCGAGGGGGCATGGGTTATTGCACGTTGTGGATCACAAGCTACGCGGACATCGGGTCCAACTCGCCGCCGGATCAAAGCCGCCCAAACAAGAATCGGCAGCAGGTCGCAAGTCCCGACAACGCAACTAGCGGGAACGCAGCCAGGATCGCCGTTCCAGCGAGCGGTCGAGTTTGACCAACAAGCTGCGCCATGCCTCGTGGCGCTGATTACGATCCATGCCCAAGCCGCGCAGGAAGCGCATGGTTTCGGCAGCCGTTGGCACGGTCGGCAAGCGCGACCCGTGTCGTACCAGGTGGCGCTGCATGCGCACGAGCATCGTGTCCCGCGCCCGATCCGTCACCGGAGCTTCGATCCGCGCACGATCCAAATCAACTAGAACCGCACGCACTCGATCGCCGCTCGGCCGCACCAACACGTTGTCCAAGTGCAGGTCCTGATGGCGCAGGCCAGCGTCGAATGCCAAGCGAACGACCAACCCGACCGCCTCGGCCGTCTGGCGCCGACGTTCGGGAAACGCCGCCAGAAACGCCGGGACGGTTTGCGCGTCTGCGAGCCACTCGGTGCACAGCCGCAACCGCCAGAATGCACGCCCCTTCTTGGCTACCGCCGCAATCGGAGCCACCACAGGCACGCCTTCCATCTGCAGGTGATGCAAGACCTCTAATTCTTGCCGAGCACGAGCCGGGCGCGAATACCGATCGTTGAGCAACTTACCGAACGCGCCGCCACGCCGATACGGCCGCACAACTAGGTCGCGCCCGGCAACTTGCAGGCGCCCAACACCGCCTCGGCCCTTGGCTCCGGGCATCGGTTCGAGCTTGCCCCAGAATTGATCAAGCGAGACCTCGGCAAGGTCCTGGTGCACCCAGCCAACCTGACCGCGCTGCCTAAGCTGGAGGAACGTTCCTAACCCTGCCACGGATGGCATGCTAGCGGTCAGGACCCCGCGCAACCGAACGGAATCGAAATGCTGTGCCACGATGTCTGGTTAGTTGCGCCGTTCGTTGCGACAGCACGCTGGAAGTCGGAGGGCGGATCGCGAATGCTGCTGCAGTGACGCCTGCCACCCCCCCGATCCAACCGGCCCTGCCCGGCAACCAAATGCTGCCTGAAGGTGGTCGTGTATTGGTGGTGCGGCTATCGGCTCTCGGCGACGTGCTGTTCGCACTCGAAACGGTCGCGGCGCTGCATCGGGAGCGCCCAGATGTCACCATCGACTTCCTGGTTGAGGATCGCTTCCAGAAGTTGCTCGCCAACCATCCGCAGATCAACCGGGTGATCGTCTACCCACGGCAGAACCGGCTGCGCATTCCTGGGAGTTTGCTGGCACTTCGCCGCCAGCGATACGACGTCGCCCTCGACGTTCATGGCATCCAGAAGAGTGCGATGCACATGTTGTTCGTGCGCGCGCGCCACAAGGTTGGACCGGCGGCCCCCGCCTCACGCGAAGGCGCCACCTACTCCTACAACCTGACGGTGCCGATGCCGACACCGCCACCCCACCGCGCGGTCATCGGACACATGCTGCTCAAGGCAATCGGCTTGTCAGGCGAAGCCACCACGCCAACCATCGCGGCCATCGCCCCCCCCGCATCGCTGTTCGAAGGCTTGCCAGAACGACGCGTGCTCTTGCATCCAGGCACGTCCGCCTTCGCCGCATTCAAGCGCTGGCCGAGCGAGCGTTTCGCCGAGTTAGCCCGCCGCCTGTGCGAACGCGGCATCGGCGTCGTCATTGGCTATGGCCCGGGCGAACAAGAACTGGCCGCGCCCGCACTGGCAAGCGCACCTCAGAGCCGAGCAGCCGATGGTGGCGAACTCGGGCTGGCAGGGCTGGCCGGCACGATGCAGCAATGTGATGTCGTGGTCGCCGCCGACACCGGCCCGCTGCATTTGGCCGCCGCCGTCGGCGCACGTTGCGTCGCACTATTTGGCCCGAAGAACGAACACCGCTACGGTCCACGTGGTCATGACGGGGTGCAGCACGAAGTACTCTTCCACGAAGTCCCCTGCCGCCCGTGCAAGCGTCGCTCGTGCGCTACTCCTCAGTGTGTGCTCGGCATCGATGTCGACACAGTCGAAGCCGCAGTCATGCGCCAACTCGCAAAGGTCCAACCGTGACCGCCGTCGCCACCACAGTCATTCGCCACCCAAAAGAACGAATCAGCAAGTGCTCGCTTCGCTTCCTGCACGACCGCCCCGAAATGACGTTCTTGCGCGGCAAGCCAGATCTGCGCTTCGACGCGACCGGCTTCATCCTGCTGGCCGTCGATGCGCCGCCGCTGTCACTCGCCGACCAAGGGCTACCGTTGTTGCTGCTCGACTCAACTTGGCGCTGGTTGCCTCAACTCAACGCCTGCGTCACCGGCGAGCCGATCAAGCGCTCAATCCCAGGATCGTTGCACACCGCGTACCCGCGGGTCAGCAAGACGTTCGAAGACCCCGCTGGCGGCCTGGCATCAATCGAAGCGCTCTATGTCGCACGCAAACTGCTCGGCGATGAAGACCCAGAATTGCTACACGACTACCACTGGAAGGATGAGTTCTTGGCAATCGTCAAGAACGCAGGGCTCTAACGCCGCGCATTCGGTTGGCACAGTCGCGCCGGCTGAAAGTGCGTCGCTCAAAGCTACTGGTGCCCGAAGCCGCGGTGACATCAAGAAGTTGAAGTTGGCCCCGGCCCGGCCGGATCGCCGACTGCGGGCTTCGCCGCTGCAACCAAGTAGCGCGTAGCGGTGCATCCGACCACGCCCGACTCCTGCCTGGCGCTCTGTTGCCGCTCCCCGAAAATGGCACGCCCGGCAGGATTTGAACCTGCGACCGCCGGCTTAGAAGGCCGATGCTCTATCCAGCTGAGCTACGAGCGCGTGCACAGGCAGACTAGCGAGCGCAACCGGTGCGCTCCAGCGGGGCGAACTCATTCCTCGCCGCTAAGCGCATCTTCCTCACCTTTCGCCCCCCCTGCCGGAATCGCCCCCCCCTCCACAACTGCTGGTTGCGTGCGGTAGCGATCGTGAATCCACAAGTATTGCTCGGGAGCCGAGCGGATCAGTTTCTCCAGCGCCTGATTGGCGCGAGTCACCGCCGCCAGCAAATCCGCTTGTTTGTCCCCCGTGACCTCCGGGTGGAACGTCTCATTGACCACCAGTTCAAACTCGAACCGATAGCCACGCCGCAACACCGCAGCGACGATCACTGGATAGCCCTTACGCAGCGCCAGGCTCATGGCCGACCGTTCACAACTGGCGAGTTTGCCGAAGAACGGGGCATAGACCCCGCGCAACCGCTGGTTCTGGTCGATGATCTGCAAGCCGACATAGCCTTCCTCCATCCCACGCGCCATACCACGCAGGCCGCCGCGCCGTGAATGAACGCGCAGTCCGCTTTGCTGACGAGTGCCGAGCATCCAATCGTTGAGCAAAGGGTTCTTGGTCAACCGTGCGATGCCATGAGCACCTCCCAGCAGTTCGGCCAACCAAACCGCGCCGACCTCCCAGCTCCCCAGGTGCGCCGTGACTACGAGGAAGGGCTTGGGTAACGCCAACAACAGCGGCGCCGTCTCATCACACTTAACGACATCGCCAATGCTCCGACCGCGCCCCAACAAACGCGTCAAACGCGCCATATCAAGCGGCACCATGAACAAACTCGCCGTGGCGCAGCTGCCGAGGCGCAGATGCTCGCGTTCGCTCAGGTCTGGATAGGCGGCCTGAAGAAACTTGACCGCGTAACGACGACGACGGCCATCAAAACGAAACCACAAGCGGCCGAGTCCAGCCGCGACACGATAGCCGAGCCACTGTGGGACGCGCGCCGCAGCACCAATGACCAATCGCGCAAGGCAGTAAACGATGCGGTCGGAGAAGCGCACCTTGCCTGAGGACGAACTCACAGCAGGAACTCCCCGGGGCGCGGCTCCGCATCGACGAAGCGCAGGTCAATGCGCAGCACATGGCGTTCGATCGCAAAGGCATCGAGCCGCGCGTCGTCCTTCTCGGTCGTGACAAGAATCGCATCGGCATCACGCGCGGTCGCAGCAGCAGCTTCGACCTCGGACTCGGTAAAGCGGTGGTGGTCGCGATGAACGACTTCCCCAACGATCTGGGCGCCGAGCCGAGCAACCGTTGTCCGGAAGCTGTGTGGCTTGGCAATCGCTGACAGCAAGACCACGCGACGACCGCGCAAGCCATCAACGGACTGAATCTCACCGCCAGGATGGTGGATCAGATCGGTCGGTTGGTGATCGCACGCGTGCACCGGAACGTTCTTTCCAGCGATCTGCTGGAGACGCTCAATGCGCATGCCTATTTGTTCGCGATCGAGACCACCAGCGCGCGTCAATAACAAGCAGTCGGCGCGTTGCAAACCCGTACGGAACTCACGCAAATCACCGGCGGGCAAGCACAGGCCGTTGGCGAACGGCATGCGCGCATCAAGGCAGACGACGTCGAGGTCACGGTGCAAGCGACGATGCTGGAAGCCATCATCGAGCACGATAAAGTCCGCGCCCTTGTCGACCAATCGTTGGCCAGCGGCGACGCGGTCGGGATCTTGCTCTTGCAGCAACCACGGCAAGCGACGCAGTAGCAGCGTGCCTTCGTCATTGAGTTCGGCGCCGGGGGCGCGACCGTAACCGCGTGCCAAGACGCCAGGAACCTTGCCAGCCTGCTTAGCCAACTGACAAAGCCACGCAACCGCCGGCGTCTTGCCGGTGCCGCCGACCGTCAGATTGCCGATCGAGACAACCGGCACAGACAGCTTGTGCACCCGCTTCCAGCCAGCCGCGAACATGCCGTTGCGAATAGCGGACACCGTGCCGTAGAGCAACCCGAGTGGCCACAGCGCCTGACGAAGCACATGCGGCAGCGAGCCGGCCTCAGTATCAGATTTTTGCGGGGTCGACGTCACGAAGCCTGCAAAGCCGAGATCTCATCGGGAGTAGTAGCTGCAGCCGTCGTCACGTCGTCGACGCCAGCACCCACTGCGATGCGCTTGACCATGTTGACTAGCGTTGCCTTAGGGCCACACTCGACGAAGTCGCGAACACCGGCCGCGAACATTCCCTGGACCGTTGGCAACCATTGCACCGCGCCAGCGAACTGACGCTGCAGTGCGTCGCGCGCTTCTTGGGCAGTAGTCACCGGCTTGGCGTCGACATTGCACCAGATCGGAAACGCCGGGTCGTTCATCTGCGTGTCGTCGAGCAGTGCCGCGAACTGCTTGCCGGCTTCGTTCAGCATCGAGCAGTGAAACGGCACACTGACGTTGAGCTTCAGCGCCATGCGCTTGGGCGCCAACTCGACCAACTGATCCATTGCGGCAGCTTCGCCGGACACCACGGTTTGCTGCGGTTCGTTCTTGTTGGCGATCTCGCAGATACCGGCGTCGACCTTGGCGACGAGTTCTTCGACCGCCGCGAGGTCCATCTTGCGAAGCACCACCATGCCGCCGGTGCCGACGGGCACAGCATTTTGCATGAAGGTCGCACGCTGGCGAACCAGCTTGACCGCGGTACCAAGATCGAATGTCCCGGCCGCCACATGGGCGGCGTATTCGCCGAGACTGTGGCCGGCGGCGAGGTCCGGGGTCAGGCCGAGCGCGCGGAACGCCGCGACCGCAACCGTGAGGGTGGCTGGCTGCGTGTTCTCAGTAAGCTGCAGCTTGTCATCAGGACCTTCGAAGCAGAGGGCGGAGACAGATTCTCCGAGTGCTTCGTCGGCTTCGGCGAAGGTTTCGCGAGCGCGATCAAAGCGCTCGACGAGTTCCTTACCCATGCCGGTGAACTGCGATCCCTGACCGGTGAATAAAAAGGCGCGTTGCATGCGCCCAAGCATTCCCTGCGGCCCCGGACCGGATCAAGGGCGAAGCTAGATTCGCGGGCGCCTGACTGCAGATAGCAGCAATTCTAGCGGCCGCGGACGCGGCGGCGCTCTTCGATGCGAAGCTCTCGCTTGGTCTTGGGCTTCTGGATGACGCCGGCGTTCGGATCGACACCGTTGTGCTCGCAGGCCTCCATCCAATCGTCGAACTTCTTCACGAAGTCCATCTCGAAGTCGCTCGGGACGACCCCGATCACCACCTTACGGCGCGCAATCTCGTTCTTCTTGACTTCATTCCAACCGGCCTTCGGCGGGTAACTGCGCAACAGTTGTGCCCACATGAGTTCCTGTTTGGCCTGCTTCGGATCCGGTGCCGGACCGGCGACCTTGGCGGGAACCGCCGGATTGCCCGTATTGGCGCTCTTGGAACTGGCCTTTGAGGTGGTCAATTCACCCACCGGCTTCCCAGCCGTGCGCAGCCTGCCAAAGCCAGGGACCTGCTCCAGGTCGGATTGCTTTGGCGTCGTCGTGTTCACTTCGATCGTGCCCGGCGCCGGCGCCGTGCCGCTCGCGTCAACCTTGGCCCGACGAGCAGCCTGGTCGGCACGCTCCTTCGCGCGATTCTCAGTCATCTGCATCTCGGACTCGATCTGCATCAACTGCTTCTGCGACAGTCGCTGCACGATCTCGTAGTTCTTCAGGCTCTTGAAGGGCACGAAGATATAGCTGCGCGTTCCGCCGCTGTACCACAGCCGGATGCCAGCACCAATATCTCGAGCTTGGGCATCGACGAACAGCAATCCATCGACGCGTTCCACCAACCGGCCGTCCTTGACGACCCCGCGCAAGCGGTTGCCGTTATGCAAGCGCACCAGCACCTTCACATGCGCATTCACTTGGCGCCCCTTCGCGATCGAAACGCGCATCTCTTCCGCACGCTTCGAAGCGCGATCGAGCTTCTTCGGCGCTGACTTCGTGCCACCCGGAGGCGCCGCCGGTACCTGCGCATAAGCGCACCCACAAACCAACCAGGCCACCACCAAAGCTTGCCACTTCATGACACCTCTATCGGCCGCTCCCCCCACCCGACTGACCCAACGCACTAAATCGGGAACGGGGATTTGCCGACAACGCGGAAAAGCACCGCGCCAAGGCTGTTGGGAATCTCGCCATCAGGCGCCCAGTCTCTATTCGGGACGGCGGGCGGCAGGCTCAGTTCGCCGCGCGGAGAGTAGTAGCAGGGAGAAGTCGAGCGACGGGTTGCTCGGGTGGCTCGCCGTAGCACCGAGCAGACCACCAGCCAGTGAGAACGGTGGCCTGGACTCAGTCACGAACAGGTCCAGGTTGAGAGCCGGGGCCTGATTGACTTCCAGTGCGATCGGCAGGCGCCAGGTTTCGTCGAGCACGGCTGGGACCGGCGAGAGGGCGCTGGTGACGCGGTGAAAACTGGGGCGCATCATGACGCGGACGCCCAAGTGGGAGACAACCGACCAGACGGTTGGCTTCTCGATGACTTGCCAGAGAATTGGAGCGAGCACGGAGTCTCCTTGCACGACTTGCAAAAGAGCTACGGCGCTGACGGTCGCCTCAGCTAGCGGACGCATGTCGAGAGTCTCGTAGATCGTCGCGCCAGCGCCGCCCGTACGACTGCGAACGAGCCTGCAGGCGCTGGCGATGCCAATGCTGAGAAAGTCGCGCGGCAACAGTGGTTGCGAACGGCCGAGTTCGGTGCCGTGTTCGTCCATGACCACGACTTCAGCCCGGCACACGGCGGATTCGAATTCCTGCACTTCACCATTAATGCGCAACGCCCACTCCACAGGTTCGAGCGGCGTACCATCGGCGTCGATAGCGGTCACTTCGAGCACGCGCAACTGCAGTAACCAGTGACGGACATCGCCGTCACGGCGCAGGCGCAAGCCAAACAATACTTCATCGCCGCGGCGCCACGGGCCTTTCGCTTGGCGTTCGTCGAAGCCGCGCAACAAGTGCTGCGGCGCAGGGAAATCGGCGACGCGGATGCCCCCGCCAGATGGCGCGAGAGCCAACTCAGGCCTCGACGGAGTGTGGCACGCAGCCATCACCAGGAGCATTACGATCACCGGGAGCAGGAACTCCGGTCTCACAAACGGCCCCATCTTCAAGAATCGCTTAGCCATGACGCGCACCCAAACGGTAACGCGTACACGGTATCACGATTCGCTACAATCTGCCGAGCGCGAGGTCACCAACCGACCCCGGCAGTAGGAATACCGGCGAGGAATGCACCGTTGGTAAACCAGCGCACGCCGACCACGTTGTTGAACGAGTTGTCACCTGAGCCAGGAATCCCGACGGCCCGCGGCGGCAGCAAGATCGGAGCGCTCGGGCATATGAATACGGGCGGGTTGGCTGCGAACAGTATCGCGCCCGACGGCTAGAACTCGGCGACCGCAGCGGCGATCGGATCATCGGCAAAGAGGCCCTTTGCAGTGACGGTTCAGCTGGTGCCGGCAACCACTGCGCCAGCGATTGCGACCAGGAGGACATCACGCATCGCTGAGGGAAAAGACCAGGAAAGAAGAGTGGCCCGATCGGACCGATCGAGTTGTCCACACCCCTCATGGGCCTGCAACCTGGCCGCGCACGAAGATTTCTGGACGTTTCTGCCAGTGCTGCCGACCGCAAACGAGCCGCAGGGAAAAACGGGCCTTTCTCCGTGCGCTGCGACCACATCGGTTCTTACCCCACTACACGATGGCCACCCTTGTCCTACTTCGGAACCTGCCCGGGCGACGCATAGTCGTCCGAATCCCCCGCGCAGCTTGCCGCAGCCGGAAACCCGTGCAGAATCAGGGTTTCTCGACCCGGCGACCGTTATTGGACGACAACACGCGCAATCTGGTGAACCGTGCCCTGCAGCAGGATCGCGATGCGATTGACCTGCTATTCCAGCGGTACAGGGACCGTCTTCGTTCCGCTCTACGCAAACTGATCGGGCCCAAGTATCGGGTGCTGATGGCGGACAGCGAAGACGCCACCCACGACGCCATTCTGTCGGCTCTGAGCCGACTGCACCAATTCGAATACCGAGGTGATGGCTCGTTCCTCGCGTGGTTGCTAAAGAGCGCCGAATACGAAATCATCCGCCGAATCCGCGCGCTCGAAACCAAGAAGCGTTCGGCCGTCGGCGGCATCGTCGAGCTAGACGACGGCCGTGCCGACATGATACCGGCCGACCAAGCGACACCTTCTCAAGTGCACGACGAAACGGAACTGGCAGAACGCATTCGCGCGGCGTTGCAGCAGCTTCCCGATCGCGAGCGCGAGATCATCGTGCTGCGCCGCTACCTAGAACTCAGCACTGACGAGATCTGCGCCGAGATGGGCTTGCCAACCGAAGGTGCTTTGCGCGCGCTACTGTCGCGAGCCCAAGCGCGACTCGCCGGCTTACTGTCGCGCCGGGAGTCGTGAGGTGGCCAAGAAGCCAGAGTCTGATCTCGTGAGCGATCCCGTGCACGCAGGGGAGTCTGAGTCCTCACGCAACCACGATCTGCTACAAGCGATCGAAGCGTTCGTCAAGTTGCACAGTGCTGGCAAGGCACCCAATCCAGCCGAGTTTGCGCAGCAGCACCCCGAAGACATGCGCGCTGAGATTCTGTCGCAGTTGCGCGAGTTCATGATGTTCGATGGGCTTCTCGGTCATCAAGAATGGCAAGAGCCGGCAGCAGAACCCGAAGAAGGACGTCCGTTTGGCGAGTTCATGATCCTAGAAGAACTCGGCCGCGGCGGCATGGGCGTCGTCTACTTGGCCAAGCAGAAGTCGCTAGACCGGCGCGTCGCGTTGAAGGTCATGGCGAGCGGTTTGACACTCAGCAATCGCCACGTCGAACGATTCCGCCGCGAAGCGATGGCCACCGCGCAACTTCGTCACCGTGCGATCGTTCCGGTGCACAGCCTCATCGAAGTCGACGGCGCGTTCGCACTCGCGATGGACTTCGTCGCCGGCCGCAACCTCGCCGACATGCTCGACGACCTGCGCCTCGCCAACCGCGAAGGAGAAGGTGTTGCCGTCGGCACGCTCGGTCTGGCGCCAGCGAAAGGCTACGTCGCCGAATGCGCGATGCTGGTCGCCGAAGTTGCCTCGGCACTCGCGGTCGCGCACCAGAATCAGGTGGTGCACCGCGACCTCAAGCCGCGCAACCTGATGATCGACGATCGGCGTCAGGTACGGTTGCTCGATTTCGGCTTGGCCAAGTCGCTCGACGCGACCCGCGAAAGTCTGTCGATGTCCGGTGAGATCACCGGCACGGCGCACTACATGAGCCCTGAGCAAACGCTCGCCAAACGAGTCGAAGTCGACCATCGCGCCGACATCTGGTCCCTCGGCGTAATCCTCTACGAGATTCTGACACTGACGCGGCCGTTCGACGGCAAGAACCTGCAGCAGATCGTCTACGAAATCTGCTTTAAGGAACCGGCCCCGCTCAATAGCCGCAACACCAAGGTGCCGCGCGATCTGGTTACTATCTGCCAGAAGGCCCTCGAGAAAGATCCGGGCAAGCGCTACCAAACCGCTGCCGAGTTCGAAGCAGACCTGCAGCGCTTCTTGCGCTGGGAACCGGTGCACGCCAAGCCTGCATCGACGTGGACGCGCACGACCAAGTTTGTGCGGCGGCACCGCACCGAAAGTGCCGTGGCGGCATTGATCCTGATCGCTGCCACCGTCGTGATCGCATTCGTCTGGGTGCGCAACACGATGAATGCCAGCCACGCCGACGATTTGTTGCTACGTGCCGAGACGCGTGCCGAAGCCGGCAACTTCGGCATGGCCATCACCCTGACGGACGAGGCCCTTGGCCTGCGCAACGACGATGCGACGCGCGAACGACTCGGTCGCTACCACGCAGCTACGCAACTCGTAGAGACACAAGCCGCGATGAAGGTCACAAAGAGCCAGCAGTTGCTCGACCACAATCGTGAAGAAGCACTGAAGCTCGCGCTCCAGGCCGAACAACAACTGCCGTCGGCGATGACGCGCTCCGCGGTGCTCGATGCACTCGGCAGTGGCTGGGAAGTGCGCAACTTGCCGACCACGCAACGCGCCATCGAAGGCATGTGGTCACCAGTCAGCGAGCAAATTGTCATAGGTGGCTACAAGGGCTCGCTGCAGTTCTACCGCAGCGCCGAGGACCCCATGCCGAAGAGCCTGATCGGCCACAAATCGTGGGTTGCCGGCGTCGCCTTCACGAACGACAACCGCATCGTCTCCGTTGGCACGGATCAAACCATGCGCCTCTGGCAGCCAACGCATGACACCCCACCCATCACGGTGCAGTTGTCCGGCCCCGGCAGCACGCTGCATGTAAGTGCCCAGGGCTCGCGGGCACTCGTCACCACGTATGGCTCAGGCGGCGACGCGCAACCACCCCGTCGCACCATGGGCCCGTTCGCAGCCCAGGTTTGGAACACCAACGACGGCTCCGCAATCACCGCGCCGATCCCGCACGAGAGCATGATCATTGCGGCCGCAATCAGCCCCGACGGAGAAACGATTGCAACGTGTGTCGCGGGCCGCGGCGGCACGTGCCTGTGGCGCACCAACAACGGCCAGAAGATCGCGACCTGCGCCAAGTTCGGCCCCAACGGCACCGGCGCGCTGCCGCAGATCGTGTTCTCGCCAGACAACACGCTGTGCGCAATTGGCACGGCTAGCGGCACCGTCCGCCTGCATTCGGCCACCAGCGGCAGCCTACTCGGCACGATTCACCACTCCGATGCGATCACCAGCATCGCGTTCGCCCCCAACAGCAAGCGACTGCTAACCGGATCGCGCGACAAGACTGCGCGGTTGTGGCGGATCGAGCCAGTCCGCAGTACCGGCGACCGGCCCAAGTTCGAGATTCGCGAAAGCGGCATCTTGCACGGCCACACAAAGGAGGTCCGCCAGGTGGTGTTCGATGCTACGGGCCAACTCGCAGCCACTGCAACGGATCGCATCAACATCTACGACGTTGGTACCCAGCGAGCGAGCAACGACCCGATTCACCGCTACGAAGTCGGCAGTTCAATCGATCGCATCCAGTTCGCGAAGGACAGCCGGCGCATCCTTGGCCTGGCCGGCACACGCTCGCTGGTTTGGAACTTTGGCAAGGCGCGCGGCGTCGTCACGTTGCGCCAGGGTGGCAAGGTACCAGCCATCGATCTATCGCAGGATGGCTTGCGGATTGCGACCGCGGGCGACGACGAAATACTGCGCTTGTGGCAAACACGCGACGGCCGTCAGGTTTGGGCAACCGAGCAGTTAGGCAACCCACTAAAGACGCTCGACGTCGGCCCGCATGACCGCTTAATCGCCGCCAGTGATGTCGGCGGCGTTGTTCACGTGCACGCGATGAAAGATGGTGCCAAGCAGTTCACGCTCAAGGGCCACGCACATCCGGTTCCGGTCGTTCGCTTCCTCAACGATGGCAACCGATTGCTGACCGCCGGTGCTCGCAGCGGGGCAAGCGACATGGGACGCGCCACCGTGTGGAGCCTTGCGGATCAATCCGAACAACAAACGCTCAACCGGCCACATGTCATTACCGCTGCCGACGTCAACACTGCGGGCACAATGCTCGCGACGGTTGAAGAAAGCGATGCCGACGGACACATCGTGCGCCTGTGGTCGCTACCAGGACTCGAACCGCGCGGCCAAGTAGGCGACCATCGCAAGAGGATCCGTCACGTTCGCTTCGCACCTGACGGCAACTCCTTGGTCACCGCGAGCAGCGATGGCACCGCTCGCGTGTTCCGACTCACTGGCGAACGCATCGCCAACATCCGCGTCGAACTGCCGGTGCGATTCGCCTCATTCTCGCCCGATGGCCAGCAAGTGCTCACCTGCAGCGTTGGCAAGGGCGGTTCGGCACAACTATGGCGCGTCAACGACGCAACCGAGGTGCTGCACTTCCACGGCCACCGCGACCCCATGTGGGGCACCCTTAATAGCAATGGGGCCTGGGCCGCGACCTCAGCGCGCGACGGCACAACTTGCATCTGGCCGACGGATCCGGTCGCCGTCGCCACGCGTCTACCAATTCAGAGCGCCAACTCGGCAGCTTCCACCACCCCCACAACGCCGCGTTAACCCAACTCCGGACACGCACTATGAACCTCCCTCGCCCAAACAAGCGCCTACTGCCAACACTCGCAGTTGGCCTAGCATGCGCCGTCGCCACGGCTCAAGATCCTGTCGACCCGCCGCCATGGTGGGGAGTCATGAGTGACCAAACCGTGAGCCTGTCGTGGAACTTTCCGGCGACGTTCACAGGTCAGCCTGATCCGACCCCGGACTTCGCAGTCGTACCCAGTTGGTACAACAACCCAACGCCTTGGTCGGGAACAAACAACTTCTCGTGGATCAACACGTTGAATGGCCACAACGGTGTCTGCGCCCTCGTCGGCACCGGCACCCTGAACCTGATCGGCGACCTCAACTTGTTCGTCGACAACGATCCGCACCTCGACTGGGTCAAGATCTTCTGGTTCCAGGTCGACATCTCCGAAGGTTCGAGCGGCATGCTCGTGCAGCAGATCAAGGAGCAATTGTCGGACTACGGTCGCGCCAACGTCACTGAGACCGTCAAACTTCTCAGCAGCGGCTGGGAGCAACTGACAGTCTCCGCCGAGTTGATACCGCAACCTGACGACGAAGAGATCAACTTCAAGTTCATCGAAGATGCGTTCGGCACAGTGGCGATCGACAACCTGCACGTCAGCAGCAAGTGCGTGAAACCGCGCCCCGATGAAGAGGGCGAGGCGCTTGGCAAGGTGATGGGCGGCCACAACGTGACGGCCAACTCCGGCCGTCAGGTCCGAAGTATCGCAATCACACGCACCAACGCAACAGCACCAAAGCGCTTCTGGATGGCCGTAGTCGGCCAAGGCGCACAGGCACACGAAGTTCTACAGACGTCCCCATCGGGCGCCCCCATTGGCATACCTACGCCTCTACCTTCGACGGTTAACCAAGCTCCATTCGGACCAATGGACATGACCGTTGAGCGCCGGCGCCTAATCACCGGAGGAGGATTCCAAGAGTATATCTACGTCGTTGTCGATCACCGCCCTACCGGTGGCCAGATCCAGATTCGCGCCATCAACGCAACCGCCGGTGGCGGCATAGTACAGACGCTGGACACAACCATTCCACAAGCGCCATTCCTAGTCGGGCAGCGATTGAGCCTAGCTTTCGATCCAACTGGCGATGACGCCAACGGAACCCCTGGCGGCGGCACCTTCTGGATCGGCGGTCAGACAACGGCAACATCTTGGGACGCATTCGAGTTTGATCGCGCGGGCAACGTCGTGACCGACGCGCTCGGCCAACCCAATACGTTCGACATCCCACCCAAAACGGAGGGCATGGACTACGACGATACGCTAGGCAACTTCTACTGCTTCTCGTCGGACCCCGTTGTCAGACCACTCGGCCCGGCAATCCGCTGCAATGGCACAGAGATATCCGGCCACACCGGCAAGATGACCGGCGTGCGCTTCTGTGGCGACCTCGCCCTACAAGTGCCCGGCACTCCGCCCGGCGGCGTCGCCGCGGCGATGTCGATCTATCGAACCGCCGGCCAAAGATCCGAGCTTCGCTTCGCATGCCTTGCCGAAACCGGCCCTACACAGCAGCACTACTACGAACTCGCTGGCCCGTTCCGCTACGGCTACAGCCGCTATGGCACGATCGGGATGCAGAACGGACCTCCGTTCCTAGGCGGTTCGATTGACATCACCCTCCACGGCGTGCCCAACAGCCTGTTCGGCATGATGTTCCTGGGTAGCAACATCAACAACATCCCGCTCAGCCCGGGCATCCAAGCAGAGGCGGTTGCATCCCTGGACCCGATCGCGTCATCGGCACTGATGCCGGTGATTCCAATAGGTAGGTTCTCCACCAACATCCAGCTGCCGAACACGCCCGCGCTAGCCTACTCCGACGTGTTCTTCCAATACGCGGTGCTGGACACAACGGCCCCCGGCTTCCTCGGCTTCTCGCAAGCTGGCAAGACGGTAATCTATCCGTAGGAACCGCGGTGCTTCGAAGCACCGCGGCCACAAGCCTGAAGCACAGCGGCTCGAACTACTTCGAGTCGCGCTTCGCCTTGCCCTTCGACGCGTCTTTCGACGCTCCCTTGTCGTCGCCACCCGCCTTCTTCTTAGCGGCTTCAACCTTCGCCTTCTTCTCGGCAGCGAGCAAGCGCTGCTCGCGCTCGACGTAAAGCGCCGGCTCATTCGCATGGAAGATGAACTCCACCGCGGTGCCAGGCTCCGGTACTTTGGTCGTCGTCCACCAGTTCTGATCGTCTCGAGCTCGCTCGTGCGACATCGTGCCGAGGTGGTTGTCCGGTGACAGGTAGCAGACACTGATCAAGTTGCCTTCGAGGTCGGCGATGTAGACCTCTGGATCGTTCTTGTACAGCTGCGCCATGCGACCACCGAGGTAGATCCACTCGCAGCGCCCCATCGGCTCCTGCGTGCTCAGTTCGAATATCAGGTCTTCGACGCAGTACTCGACGACTTGTTTCTCGGGCGTCGTCCAGCGCGCGGTTATGTAGAAACGCTTGCCCTTGGGCGGCGTCACGATCAGCGGGTCAGCTCCGTTCTGCACTTCTTCGAGCGTCGGCGCGGGCTTCTTCTCAACGAACGTCGCATTCTTGCCCTGCTCGAGCCCGATCATCAACAACGCCGCGTTGAGGATGCTTGGCTTCGTCTCGGTGAGGAACACCGATTCGTGCTTCTTGCCGCGGCGATGGATCAGCAAATATTCGATCGGGTCCTGCGGCTGGTTGACGACCGCCGGAATAGTGACCGTGCGCGCCTTCGGGTCGAGCTTGATGCCCTGCTTCTTGAAGGACGCCATGACCTCCTTCAGCATCGCCTGCGGGTCTGGCTTCTTGGGTTCCTGCTTGTCGCCTTGGCAAACGACGGAGGACGCGAGGATCAGAACGGATAGTAGGGATGCTTTCATCGGCCGGATTCCAAAGGGGTGCCACCAACTGGGGTGTCACCAACAGACGGGACACTGAGGGTAGCAAGCGTTCCGCGGTCGTGCCCCGCGAACTCTCGGACTAGGTCAGATGCAATGGTGATCGCGTTCGCGTCCCCGGCCTTCTTGGCGGCCAGCAAACGCATTCGATATGGGGCTGCAGACAATCCTGCAATGGGGTCATCGCCACCTGCAGAGTTACGATCGCCGAGCAACCAGCGCGCTTCACCGCGCGACGAGGGCAGCCGCAACAGGTCGCAAATGGCCTGCTGGTAGAGGTGTTCCGCCTTGCCGAAGTCGCCTTCGTGCTCAGCTTGCAACGCCTGCAACCAAACAGCCGCGCCATCGGTGCACGGATCGACAGCAGTTCCCGCACCATCATGGAACGACCACAATTGAGACGTCAGGCGCCCGATCAGTTGCTGCAGATCCGAACGGTATGACAGCGAGCGCCAAAACACCTTGAGGCGCTGACGAGAGATGTTGCTGCAGCGAGGATCGCCAAGCAGTTCTGTCACCATCGGCGCGAACACTTGCTCGACCATCACCGGGTCCGCAGTGCGCAAGCGGCTGCCAATTGCACCGATCAGCGGGAAGCCGGCGGTGCCGTCAGGCCAACGCCTGGTGCGCCGGCGCTCACCTTTGGTATCTGCGAGCGGCATCTTCAACACCATCTCCGCGCACAACGTCACGTCGGCCACATCCAGCGGTTCGGCCATGCTGTTGAGCGCTTCATAGGGAAGCGAAGTCAACGTATCTGGCAGTGCCCCCTCGGCCATTGCGGCGCGCATTTGGGCCAATAGAGGTTCGCGTTTCTGGCCCGCGATCAGCAACCGCACCGCGACCTCGAGCAATTCTTCGGCTACGGCGACGTCCGGCGGCTGTAGCCAAAGCTGCCACAGTCGCTCGCCAACTGCTTCAGCCTGCACCGAAACGACCCATTCGAGTAGCTCCGCAGCGACATCCGGATCTCCGGCAACCAACGATGCCTCAAACAGTGACTGAATGTGCGCATCACTCAGCGTGGTCGCGTAGTGGCGACACTTGCGCACGAACGTCGCATCGCGCTTGGGAGCGTTCTTTACCAACGTGTCTAGTTCGCGCCGGTCGCCTCGCGACACCAACAGCAACCGCAACACGTCGAACTTCTGCTGCTGCAACGATTCGGCTTCCGAGGCAGGATCCTTCTGCTCGGCTGCGGACTGCAGTTCTGAGAGCATGAGTTCGTAAACGAACGGCTCCTTGCGGCGGGCGAGGCGACTGAGCAGATCTCGCCATGCAACGTTATTGATCACCAACGGCCAGATAGCCTTGAGCGACTCAGCATTACCGCTTCGCACAAGCGCCGTGACGGCATGCAGCGGGGTGTGACTATCGGCGGCTCCCAAGCCATCGAGGATTTCGAGCAACTGCCGCTGCACAGCTGGCTCGAGCTTCGGCCGCAAAGCCAACGCGCGCGCCATTTCCAACGCGACCTCAGGCGAGTGCTGCAACCAATCGACGACGTAGCCGACCGGCAGTTTGGTCGAGGCGGTCGCGATGATGCGGCGAATGCGACTGGCCGGCGCCCCATCGACGGCGATCGGCAACGAAACCTCGTCAATCGCCTGCGCCGACAGCAGCAATTCGAATGCGCAATCGCGGTCTTCCACCGATTCGCCATCTCGCAGCAACGCGACGACGCGAGCGATGCGCTCCTTGTTGCTCAGCAGTTTGCTGGCGAACTCGAGCCACAACGAATCGAGCGGTGCCCGACCATCCAACGCCGCGGCAACCCGTTCTTGCAAGAGATCCGGCCGCACATCGTAGACGTGTCGCAGCAAACTTCGCGAAGTTGCCGGCGGCAACGAAACGGCCAAACCGAGCAAACTCTTGGTGCCGCGCGTCGACAAGCGATCGAGCACCGGCGCCGCCAAGTCGACTCCGATGGTGCCCTGCATCAACCCTTGATGCAGTCGACCAAGCAAGCCATCGGCCACCTTCTCCGGCATCAAGAACGCCGCGAAGTAGACGCCATCGCCAGCCTGCTGGCCACGCAACCCTTGCAACAGCAAACGACCCTCGTCGCGCGCCAATGGCTTGCCGCGGGCCGCCAATGCCAACAGGCGATGATTCAAGGTGCGATTCGGCCGCTCGAGCGATTGCTTGGCTGCCCACGCGGTTGCAGCCAGCCGTGGCGCCCGTGCCAACTCTTCGAGGAAGCGGTAGGCCGCCTTTGGGTTGGCCGACAAACCATCGAAGAACTCCTGCGGCAACTCCCGCCATTGATGGCGGACAATCGACGCAACCGTGCTCGCGACCGACTCGTTAGCACCGCCAAGCTTCGCCACCGCATCGAGCGGCGTCAGTTTACCGAGGTCCTGAGCCTTGCAAACGGCGCGGCACAAAGCCCCGCTGTCTTGCGACTCTTGAAGATCCTGCGCAGCAACAAAGGAACTCGACGCCAACAAGAACAGGGCCGAGGCACACACAGTATTCATCGCAACTCCTTGGCAATCGCATCGACGAGGTCGAAAGCAACCATGCCATTCTCACCCAATGTAACCCGCGCGCGATCACCACCCCGACCATCAGCGTGCCCCGCCAAACACGCGATACCGAACGGATCGAGACCGCGCGCCAACAAAGCACCGTGCAACCCGACTCGCACCAACCCAACGCGACTGCGCGGCGGCAACTTCGACACCTCGGTCACGTGCTGCAGACCACTCATTGCTTGCCCCACTCCGCCACGCTGTGCACGTCGCCGACGAGCAACTTCTGCGTGTTGTGGATCGGAACGTTCGCGAACCGCGACAGTGGCTCCGGCACGGCGTCGCCTTGGAACGCCCCAAGCCATTGCAATAGGTCGATCACCACTGGCTGGTAGCCGCGTTCGGCACCATCGTCGATCTTGATCGCGATGCCGAGCGCTCCAGGCCACCGCGAACGCTTGGCATCGGGCGAAAGCGACAGCACGTAGACCCCCTCGGCTCCGTTCTTGGCGAACGACTTGCCGGGCCAGGTGCGCACCAACGCCGTGCACAACCGCTGCTCGCCGGCGAGCAGCACGGGCGCTTGGCCAACAGCCTCGAAGATGGAGCGGCATGCAGCTGCTCGAACGGCAGAAACCCCATCAGGGTTCGCTAGTTGACAGAAAGCCCGGGCCAGCGCCGACAGCGACATGACAAAAGTCGGCGCACCGCATCCGTCGAGACCTGTCGGCAGCGGTGCTGGCAGGCCGGCCATCTCCGAGACAGCCTCGTTGACGATCTTCTGGGTGGCAGAATCCGGGCTCAGGTAGTTAGCCAGTTCGTCGCCGCATTCCCCAGCCAGGAGCAAGAACCCGGTGTGCTTGCCACTGCAGTTGTTGTGCACCTTAAGCGGTTTGTCGCCACGGCTGAGCATCTGCAGCCGGCTAGCCTTGGCGAACGGCGCATGTGGACCACACCCAAGTAATTCTTCGCTCAAGCCACCACGGGCCAAGAACGAACGCACCGCCGCCACATGCGCCTCGGTGCCATCGTGACTGGCGCAAAGCACCGCCAACTCCTCCGCCGGCAGTCCCAATCGCTGCGGCACGCCCCGTTCGATCAACGGCAGTGCCTGCAACGGTTTGACCGCCGAGCGAGCAAACGTCGGCAATTCGGTGTCCCCCAGCGACAAGGCCAGAGCCCCGTCATGGAAGACCGCGACCGCGCCGCGATGCCAAGATTCGACCCGGCCACTGCGCGTGGCCACGGACAGAATCGGGTTGGGCGAAGACACCTGCAGGGGAGACAGTTCGGAAGGCACTCGTTGGTTATAGCCATGCCAAGCCCGACGCGCTCTCGCTTGCACCCCCGTTGGCCCCTATAACCTTTGCATCACTCATGGATCTGGTCGAAGTCGAACTCGCGCGCGTAGTTATTCACCAAAAAGGTGATCAGCAGTATATCCACCTGCGTGAACGGCATGGATCTCGCAGTTTCCCGATAGTGATTGGCTACAACGAAGTCGAAGAGATCAACCGCAAGCTGTGCGCGGTCGAGCCACCGCGGCCGCTGACACACGATCTGATCGGCCGGATCCTGCTGCGCCTCGGCCATCGCCTGCATCGCGTGATCATCAGCGAACTGCGCGAAGGCACTTTCTTCGCGTCGCTGATCCTGGTGCCGCGCGATCAGGGCACGTCGATTGACGGTTCGGAGCAAACCATCGATTGCCGCCCTTCGGACGCGATCGCGCTCGCGGTGCAGACCAGCGCGCCGATCCTGGTCGCCCGCGATGTTTTCGAGCAAGTTGCGGTCGACTAGCGATCGGCTCCGGCCACGCCGCCGTCTGAACCCGGGAGGAGTGTGCCGGAGGTGCAATTCCGCAATCACCTCTTGCCCCAGACTTATTGGCCCCGAAGCTGTGTTCAGATGACGGTTGATAAGGATGAACGCAAGGCCTTCAAAGCATTGCAGGGGCGGCTCCAGAGCATTTGGGAGGACGTCCACAATCAGCCGCGCGCACCGCATTCGTGCCTGGTCATTCCGTCGCTGAGCTTCGACCAAGAAGAGCTGCAAAAAGTCACTGGCGTGCCGTTCTACGAAGAGCGGTTGATGTTCATGCTAATGCGACTGCGTCGCCCCGGCGCCCGGCTGATGTACATCACCAGCCAGCCCGTCGACGCCGACATCGTCGACTACTACTTGCAGATGCTGGTCGGCGTGCCGCCAACGCACGCGCGCAGACGACTGACGATGTTGTGCGTGCAAGACGCCAGCCCGCGCGCGTTGACCGAGAAGATCCTTGAGCGACCGCGTGTTATCGATCGCATCAGGCAGTGGATTGGCGATAAGGACCGCGCCTACATGTCGTGCTTCGCGACCTCTGCGCTCGAACGCACACTGGCTGTCGCACTCGGAATCCCACTCAATGGCGCCGACCCGGATCTCCTGCATCTCGGTAGCAAGAGCGGATCGCGCGAAGCGTTCCGTGCAGCCGGGATCGAACTGCCCGACGGCACCGAAAACCTCGGAAGCCTCGATGCCGCCGTCGCCGCGCTCGACGAGCTCAAGACCAACAAGCCCGAGATGAAGCGCGCCGTCGTCAAGCTCAATGAGGGATTCTCCGGCGAAGGCAACGCGCTGTTCGAGTTCCCGTCGCCAATGCCTAAGGATCCGGCGGCACGCGACCAGGCGATTCGCGGGGCGATGCACACGTTGAAGTTCGCCGCCAAGAATCACTGCGAGCGACTGTTCTTCGAAAAGTACGCCGAGATGGGCGGCGTCGTTGAAGAGTTCCTCGAAGCCGAAGAAGTGCGCTCGCCGAGTGTGCAGTTGCGCATTACGCCGGCCGGCGAACTGCGCATCATCTCCACGCATGACCAGGCACTCGGCGGCGAATCGGGCCAGGTCTACCTAGGCTGTGCGTTCCCTGCGAGCGACGAATACCGCGCAATGATCACCGAGCGCGCGCACTTCGTTGGCGAAGTGCTGCGTGACCAAGGCGTCATCGGCCGGTTCGCGATCGACTTTCTGGTCTTTCGCGATCCCGGCGAAGAATGGCGCTGTTCCGCGATCGAGATCAACCTGCGCATGGGTGGAACGACGTTCCCCTTTATCGCCCTCGACTTTCTGACCGGCGGAACGCTGACGGGATCAGGTGACTACCGAACCCGAACGGGCGTGGCCAAGTTCTACTTCGCCACGGACGTAATGACGTCGAGTTCGTATCGCGGTCTGCTACCGCAGGACTTCCTCGAAATCGTCATCCACCACGGCCTGCACTTCAGCCCGTCGACCGAGACCGGCGTGCTGTTCCACATGATTGGCGCGCTGTCGCAATACGGCAAGATCGGCGTGATCTGCATCGGCAACAGCCCGCAAGAAGCAGCCGACCTCTACAAGCGAACTCGCGACGTGCTCGACACCGAGACCGATGCGACCCGCACAGACAAGGGCCAGTTGATGTCGATGTTCGACGACTTCCCGCACCTCTACGACTAACGCATTGGCGTTCGACCGCGGCTCACGCTAGCGTGTGCGCCGCAGAGGGCGCGAGCGATGCTGGCGCCACACCCCGCGGTGGGGTGGCAGAGTGGCCGAATGCACCGGTTTTGAAAACCGACGAGGATTCACGTCTTCCGGGGGTTCGAATCCCTCCCCCACCGCCATTTTTCTCACGCACGGGCCAGAAGTCGCGGCTACCGCGTGACCAGCGCTGATCAGCGAGCAAGGCCCAGCACCCGCCAAACAGCTATCTCTTTGGCTTCGACGGCATCTTCAGCGCGTCCGCCAACCACTGCGCCTGCAGCAGGTCCTTCCGCACGTATGCAACGTTGCGGCCCTTTCGCGAATCGCGCAGGTCATCAACGGTGCACGGCTTGATGGTCTGGTCGTCACAGATCTCGAACATCTCAAAGCCCTGATCGCAAACCAACGCGATGTGGTCGTCGAGGCTGAGGCCCGCGCGCTTCAAGAACTTCGGCGACACTTCGCTGGCGATCACCGCGCAGTGCTTGAGCATGTTCTGCGCGCCAAGAAACGCGCCGTGCTCACCACCTTCGATATCTATCTTCAGTAGCGACACCGTGCGGCCATCGAGCCCTTCGTCGCGATAGATGTCGTCGAGTGTGCGCGTCTTGACCGTCACCGTTTCGGCACCTTCGAACGGCACCAACGAGTGCTTCCCGCGGTTGCTTGCCTTCCACAAGTAGAGTTTTGATTCACCCGATTCCTCACTGACCGCGCAGAAGTGTGGCACGACCGAAGCCGCGCTCGCCTGACTCAGGTTGTACTGCAACTGGCGGTGGTTCTCCGGCTCCGCCTCGATCGCATGCACCGGCACGGAATCTCCGCAAACGCGATGCGTCAACACGCTGTAGTAGCCAACGTTCGCGCCTACATCGAAGACCACGTCCTGCTCGGCGTTCGACAAATAGTGCAGTAGGAAGTTCGTCACCCCCGCCTCGTACATACCTGTCTTGAACAGGCGACGACCGAGCATATCCTCCGAACCGGCGCGCAAACTGACCCCAAGCCACGGCAAGTCGGCGACGATCTCCTTGCGGCGGGCAAGGTAGGTATGAACGTTGTACGACAAGGAACGCCAGAACCGTCGCACGGCTCCGTGCTGGCGAGGCATGAGTTTGGTGACTACCACGAATCCAGGCTAGGGCACAACGGCCGTCCAAGCCACGCTCAGCAAGCCGGGCGCCTGCGCCGTGTTGGCTTCATCAACGGTCCTTGTTTCGCCAATCACAACTGACCAGCAACCGTGATTCTATTCATCGCCACCAGCCTGGTCCTGCGGACGTACTCCGGCGTGCCATTGACCTACATGCGCTGGCTCAGATTGCGTATCCGCCCCTGACGCCGCAAGAACGGGCGATGCCAGCCCGACGGCCGCCACGTTCCGCTCGTTCGCATCCCGCCGGAGCGGGCATCCGGGACGATTGGCCGCACCCCAAGTCCAGAACAGCCAACAAGTCAGCAAGATCCGGGTTGCACCTGCCGGGGATCCTGCTTTACTGATCGCGCCGCCGGAGAGGTGGCAGAGTGGCCGAATGCACCGCCTTGCTAAGGCGACGTACCTTCACGGGTACCGGGGGTTCGAATCCCCCCCTCTCCGCCAGTTTTTCCCTGGGTCCGCTGCCACTAGCGGATCCTGTACGGGGACTGGAAACTAGGATGCAGAAACCAGCCTCAATTGTGACAGGTCCCGGCCTGACAGGTTCCGTTCTGACAGGCCACGGCCTGACGCTAATTCTTGCGCTGGCCGTCAGTTCCGCCTGCACCGGACCGCAGTTGCGCATCGCGAACCCGGGCGACCACCACGTGTTCGTCGACGGCCAACGCACTGCCGCCGAATCGCTGCCGTTCCGGTATTACGGCACCAGCCGGTGGGCCACATTGCCGCGGATTGCAGAGGTCAACGGTGTGCCCGAGTTCGACCGCAACCCGCACAGCGAAACCATCGAGATCGCGCCGCCATCAAACGCGTGGTTATTCCCGTTGGACTTCCCGCTCGAGGCCATGCATTGGATGTTCTTCGGCCAAGGAGACCAATCAGTGACAGTCTCCGCTCCGAAGAAGTCCGCCGAGCAACGCGTCGGCCAACAAATTGCCGGCGAGAAACTCAGCCAACTCAGCGCGCGAGCACGACAAGCACGCATCACGCGATGACCACCGACCCAGCGCTACCGACAGTAGGAACGAACGTGCTGGTGCACGGGCTTGGCCGCTTTGGCGGCGGCCGCGAAGCGACGCGACATCTGCTGCGACAAGGCTGCAACGTGCGGGTTTGCGACGGCAGTCGGAGCGATGAACTACTGGCCATACAGGCGTCGTTCAAACCTGCGAAGAAGTCCTCGGGGACCAACTCCTCAGGAACCTCCGGCAACCTCGACTGGCAACTCGGCCGTGAAGACCTCGCGCTGCTCGATGGCATCGACCTGGTAGTTACGAGTCCAGCCGTTCCCGATCACAATCCGCTGCGACAGGAAGCTCTCGCCCGCGGCATTCCGTGCACGCAAGAGTGCGAACTGTTGCTGGCCGCCTACCCAGGTCGCGTCGTCGCGATCACTGGCACCAACGGCAAATCGTCGACGGCGACCTTGCTGCACCGCGCCCTGGTGGCGGCCGGATTCGACTCCCTGCTCGGTGGCAACATTGGCCACAGCCTGCTCGCCGATGTTGCAGATTGGCGGAAAGACCAAGTCGCCGTGCTCGAAGTCTCGAGTTTCCAACTCGAACGCTTCGCCGCCCATCGCCGCGTACACGGAGCCGTGTTCACCCGCTTAGGTAGCGACCACATCGACCGACACGGCACGCTCGCCAACTACCACGCGGCCAAGGCACGCTTGGCAAGTTGCGCTACCGAGTTTGTGCTGCACGCTGCGGACGACCCGGTGGCAAACACGTTTGACACCCAAGCCAAACAGCGTGGCTACTTCTCCACCGAACCGCCCGGGCCAAGCAGCGCCGGCATCGAACACGGCTACGCCCGGGTGCGAAAGCACCGCGATGCCGCGATCACGATCCTGCACCAGAACGCGATGCGGCTACTCGGCGATTTCCAGGTCGAGAACGTGCTCGCAGCCAGCCTCGCGGCGATCTGGCTCGGTGCCGACGCACACCGGGTCGGCTTGTCCCTCGCCACCGCGGCGCCGCTGCCATTCCGGCTGCAACTACTGACCACGGTGTCCGGAGTGCAGATCTACGACAACGGTGTCTCGACGCAACTCGAGTCCACCCGTCTGGCGCTGTTGACGCTGGCGCAAGACCGCCGCGTGCACTGGCTTGGTGGCGGCAAGAGCAAGGACGGCGACCACAGTGGCATGGCAAAAATGGTCGCCCAACACGCTGCGTCCGCGCACGTATTTGGTGCCGCCGCCAAGCCGATGGCGGCACTTTCAAGCATTCCGACCACGAGCCACGAGTTCTTGCGCGATGCCCTACCCGCGGCACTCGCCGCCGCCCGGCCTGGCGACGCGGTTCTGTTCAGCCCGGCCTTCGCATCGTTCGATCAATACCCCAACTTCCGTGCACGAGCACTGGAGTTCCATTCCTTGCTGCGCGAACGACGTGCGGCAGCCACTACTCAGGGTTAAGGTATAGGCGCACATGCAGTACTGCACCGCGTGCCAAAAGGCGATCGCCACCATTGTGGTCATGGATCTGAGCGAAGGCTCCGTGACGGGTTCTCAACACGTCTGCGCCGAGTGCGCCGAGCAGTTAGGCGTCACGCCGCCGAAGACGACCAAGTTCGCGGCGGAGATGCTCGAAGACCTACTCGGGAACATCAAGCCCGAGCGTCGCGAAACCACGCGCACCGAATGCTGTCCGGGTTGCGGGCTCGCGCCGAGCGACTTCCGCAGCAAGGGGCGCCTGGGCTGCCCACGTTGCTACGACACGTTCCGCCACGAACTGATGCCGCTGCTACAGCGCATTCATGAGTCGCAGGCCCACACCGGCCGCTTGCCAAGCACGATGGCAGAAGCGCCTGATTACGCCGAAACACCTGATCTAACGGAACTCCGCCAAAAGCTTGAAGACGCAGTGCGCGGCGAGCGCTACGAAGAAGCGGCCCAACTGCGTGACGACCTGCGCCGGGCAGAGCGCGGCGAAGTAATCGACGACGAACCTGAGCAATAGCGAAGCAATCGACCAAGCAACGAATGGGCAAGCAACGTAGTGGTTCTGGGCGAGGCGGTAGCGGCGGCAATGACGACGGCGGCAATGTCCCTGGCGGCAATGTCCCTGGCGGCAATGTCCCTGGCGGCAGTGACCCTGGCGGCAATGTCCCCGACGGCAATAACCGCAACTTCCAGCCAGGTGCTTGGCTCGAAGGCACCGGCCCAGAAAACGACATCGCGATCTGCACGCGCGTGCGCCTGGCCCGCAACCTGCAAGGCTTCTCGTTCGCCCCGAGCCTCGACGACATCGAGTCCGAGCGCCTCTACTCGTTCATCACCGAACGGCTCGCGAAACCGGGTCTGCCCGAGCACCTGAGCATTCACGACCTCGAGCCGATCGAAGAACTCGAACGCTCGATGCTGGTCGAACGCCACCTGATCAGCCGCGAACTGGCCAGCAGCCAACGCCACACCGGCGTCGCGGTCGACGCCAACGAAAGCGTCGCGATCATGATCAACGAAGAAGACCACCTGCGCATTCAGGTGTTCGGCTCCGGACTGCAGCCTGCCCAGATCTGGGCGCGTATGGAGCGACTCGACGATCTGCTGATGCAACGGCTGCCAATGGCGTGGTCGGAAGAGTTCGGCTTCTTGACGTCGTGCCCCACCAACACCGGCACCGGCTTGCGCTTGTCGGTGATGCTGCACCTGCCCGGACTGGTCTGGTCGGAAGAAATCGACAAGGCGACCAACGTCGCGCAAAAGATCAGCCTCGCCGTCCGCGGCCTCTACGGCGAAGGCAGTCGCGCCCTCGGCGACTTCTACCAGGTCTCCAACCAGATCACGCTCGGTCGTGACGAGAGCCAGATTCAAGGCGATGTGATGCTGGCGGTCGGTCGCATCGTGCAATGGGAACGCGAAGTCCGCGAAGCCCTGCTGCGCGGCGCCGCCCGCGTGCGCACCCTCGACCGCGTACACCGCGCCCTAGGCACCCTCGAACGCGCCCAGATCCTCACCAGTGAAGAGGCCCTCGGCTGCCTGTCGGCGCTGCGCTTCGGCATCCACACGCAGCTGGTCGATGGCTTCTCCATCGACGCCGTCAACCAAGCACTGCTGCTATCGCAACCAGCACACCTGCAGCGCTACACTCACCAGACTCTGCAGCCCGAAGAACGCGACCAGCGCCGGGCACAGTTGCTGCGAGAACTGCTCGGCTGCTCGCCTTAGCGGCGTCATTGCCCGTCATTCGGCATGCACTGGGCCCGCCAGCGGGCATCAAACTCGCCCTCGCCACGACCACTACCGCACCACGCGCGACCACCCGTCTGGCCAAAGCAGACCAGTAACCGCCGCTCCTGAGGCAACTTTCGGGCCGATTTCCGGCACCCGATTTGGGGGGAAATTATTAAGCGTTTCGCCGTATGAAATACCGATCCGCAAATGCACTAACCTGGGCCAGCCCGCTACCAAGGGGGGCCAGAAGGCTTTTTGAGGGCAATACGCATATTGAGGAGAACCGCAGAAATCGCTCGGAGTCACCCTTGCGACACTGGATCTCGAAGTCGAGTTAATCCTATACCGCTGGCATCCGATCAATGGATCGGTACAGCAAGAGCCCACCCAGGTTTACAGCATGTTTGATCGCTTCACAGACCGCGCAAAAAAGGTCATGAGCTTCGCCCGTCAAGAGGCCATGAAGTTCAACCACGAATACATCGGGACCGAGCACATTCTGCTCGGACTCGTCCAAGAAGGGAGCGGGGTCGCCGCGAACGTGTTGAAGAACATGTCGATCGACCTCGAGAAGATCCGTCACGAGGTCGAGAAGATCGTCAAGACGGGCCCCTCCATGGTCACCATGGGTCAGCTGCCCTTCACGCCACGTGCGAAGAAGGTGCTCGAGCTATCGCTCGAGGAGGCCAGCCAACTCAGCCACAACTACATCGGGACCGAGCATCTGTTGCTCGGCTTGATCCGCGAGAACGAAGGTATCGCGGCCCAAGTCCTGATGAACTTGGGGATCAAGCTCGACGAAGTCCGCGAAGAGGTGCTCGAGTTCCTCGGCGCTTCGGAAAGCAACGACGAGGACAGCGATGGCAACGAATCCGCTGGCGACGGCCCACCGGGCAGCGTTTCCGGTTCGCCTTCGGGCAACCAGAAGAGCAAGACGCCAGCACTCGATTCATTCGGCCGTGACCTGACCGTACTGGCGCGCGAAGGCAAACTCGACCCAGTCATCGGACGCGACGACGAAATCGAGCGCGTCATCCAGATCCTGTCACGCCGCACCAAGAACAACCCCGTGTTGCTCGGTGAGGCTGGCGTTGGCAAGACTGCCATTGTCGAAGGTCTGGCCCAGCACATCATCAAGGGCACGGTGCCTGAGATCCTGCGCCGCAAGCGACTGGTCGTTCTCGACCTCGCGATGATGGTTGCCGGCACCAAATACCGTGGCCAATTCGAAGAGCGCATCAAGGCGGTCATGACCGAGGTGCGCCGCGCCAAGGACGTGATGCTGTTCATTGATGAACTACACACGCTCGTCGGTGCCGGTGGCGCAGAAGGCGCGATCGATGCCAGCAACGTGCTGAAGCCCGCGCTGTCGCGTGGCGAAGTTCAGTGCATTGGCGCGACCACGCTCGATGAGTACCGCAAGTACATCGAGAAGGACGGCGCGCTTGAGCGTCGCTTCCAGTGCGTCAACGTCGAGCCGCCGACCCCGGAACAAACGGTCGAGATCCTCAAGGGTCTGCGCGACAAGTACGAAGCCCACCACCGCGTGACCTACACCGACGAAGCCTTTGAGGCCGCTGTCGAAATGAGCACGCGCTACATTACGGGCCGCTTCCTGCCGGACAAGGCGATCGACGTCATCGATGAGGCTGGTGCACGCATCCGCATCAAGTCGATGACTGCGCCGCCAGACCTGCAAGAGATGGACACCGAAGTCGCACGACTCAGCAAAGAGAAGGAAGAGGCCGTCGCCGGCCAGGACTTCGAACGTGCTGCCGACCTGCGTGACCAGGCGTTCAAGCTCTCCAAGAAGAAGGATGAGATCCAACGCGAATGGCGTGAGCGTGAGAACTCGCGCGAATCGGGTGGCAAAGTCGATGAAGAGGTCATCGCCGAAACCGTCTCCAAGATGACGGGTGTGCCGCTGCAGCGCCTGGACCAGGCCGAAGCGGATCGCCTCCTCAACATGGAGAACGAACTCGCCGACAGCGTCATCAACCAAGACGCCGCGATTAAGTCGATCGCCAAGGCCGTGCGCCGCTCGCGCGCCGGACTGAAGGACCCGAACCGCCCGATGGGTTCGTTCGTGTTCCTCGGCCCGTCGGGTGTCGGCAAGACCTGGCTCTCGAAGTGCCTCGCCAAGTTCATGTTTGGCAGTGAGGACTCGATCATCCAGATCGACATGTCGGAGTACATGGAGAAGTACAACGCCTCCCGACTCGTCGGCGCGCCCCCGGGCTACGTCGGCTACGAGGAAGGCGGTCAGCTGACCGAGAAGGTTCGCCGGCGTCCCTACTCGGTGGTCCTGCTCGACGAAATCGAGAAGGCGCACCCGGACATCTTCAACATGCTCCTACAGATCATGGAAGAAGGTCGCCTGACCGACTCGTTCGGCCGGCACATCGACTTCCGCAACGTGATCGTGATCATGACGTCGAACATCGGCGCCAACCTGATCAAGAACTCGACTGGCCTTGGCTTCGGCAAGGGCGGCGGCGAATCCGGCTCTGACAAGATGAAGGACATGATCATGAGTGAAGTGGAACGCCACTTCCGCCCAGAGTTCATCAACCGTCTCGACGAGATCATCATCTTCAACCAGCTCACCAAGGAAGACATGCAACGCATTGTCGAGAACGAGCTGGTCAAGGTGAACGATCGCATGCAGCAGAAGGGTCACGAACTCACCATCACCCAACCGGTGATCGGGTGGCTGATCGACAAGTCGTTCCACGAAGACTTCGGCGCCCGGCCACTGAAGCGCGGCATCGAGAAGTTGCTTGAGGACCCGCTCTCCGAGCAGATCCTGAAGGGCAAGCTCGGCGAGCCCTACTCGATCACGGCAAACCTAGAAGGCGACGACGTCGCGTTCGACATGGTCAAGCGCCCGGTCGTGAAGGAGGAAGAGGACGCTCCCGAAGGCGAGAAGGCCGCGGCAACGTCCGCAGCTGAGCCGACGCCGGACTCAGACGACAAGCCGAGCGACTCCGAGTAGTCGCAGGCAAACAGGTTCGACCTGTAGGAACAGCGGGCGGTTGGCAGATTGTTGCCACCGCCCGCTGCTTTGTACCCCTGCTAAGGCGTGCAAGACGCCCACCTGATGTTGGCCATCGCCGAGGGCTTCGGCGAGTCTCCCGTTCCGGGCCTGCTACTGCCCGATGTCGACCCGGAAGCGCTGCTGCTACGGCCGCCGGAGCCGCCCGTGGTGCCGCCCCGAGTTGCCCACCGCCTGCGCCAGCCCAACCTGCAGGCACAGGCGCAGGCGATGCGACAGGAGGCCGAGGCGCTCGGCATGCGGGTGCTCACGCCGAGTGACGACGATTGGCCGGAGCGGCTGTCGCAGCAACCGCTAGCGCCGCTCGCGTTGTTCGTCAAAGGCGATGTCGGGGTGATGCAGTGCGAACCAGCGTGCGCGGCCGTTGGCAGCCGCACGCCGACGCCCTATGGCATCGATGCCGCCAAGGATCTCTGTGCCGCGATGGCGCGCAGTGGCACCGTTCTGTGGAGCGGTTTGGCGCGAGGCATCGACGGCATTGCGCACGCAGCTTGTCTCGCGGCCGAAACGCCGACGGTGGCGGTGCTGGCCGGGAGCCTCGACTGCATCTACCCGCCGGAGCACGAAAACCTGGCCGCCAGCATCGTTGCAGGCGGCGGCTGCCTGATCTCGGAGTTGCCGCCGGGACGGCGCGCGCGGCGCGGCCACTTTGTGCGTCGCAACCGACTGCTGGCAGCCGGGCCGCCGGCGGTGTTGGTCGTCGAAGGCAGCCTCGTCTCGGGAGCGTTACACACAGCTCGGTTCGCGGCGGATTGCAGCACCGATGTGTTCGCGGTTCCTGGGCCGTGGCAAAGCGAACGCAGCCAAGGCTGTCATCGCCTGATCGCCGAGGGCGCCGGCATTGTCGAGAGTCCGGAGTCGCTGCTGCAGTCGCTGGGGCTCGTCATGCACAGCGGGAAGACGGCGCTACACCTCGAAGCGAGTGCCGAGCAGCAGACAGTCCTGGCGCAACTGTCGAGCGGTCCACGGCCGACGGACTTGCTGCGGCGGGAATGCGCGCTCGAGGACGTCGCGTTCCTGCGCGCGCTGTTTGGGCTCGAGCAGAACGGGTGGATCGAGCGGTTGCCGGGCGATCTGTGGCGGAGCGTGACAGGCTAGGTTTGCCTGCTTCTACCAGGCAGATCTCTCTACCAGGCGGATCTCTCTACCAG
>CALCZA010000097.1 GCA_937906475.1 uncultured bacterium | reverse complement strand
GGGCTGACTGGGTGCTCGGGCTGACTGGGTGCTCGGGCTGACTGGGTGCTCGGGCTGACTGGGTGCTCGGGCGCCCGCTACTTGCCGACGTCGAACTTCAACTCGGCCGTGAAGTTGCAACCGTCACTGGCGTCACGCCCGGTAAAGCTAGTGTCTACATCCGACACGACCAGTTGCCATTTCGAACCGGGTGCGACTTGGCACTGCATCCAGACGACACCCTTCCGCGTCGAGACGCCACGATGCACGACCACACCAGTCGCTTGCTGCAACTCGTAGTTCACACCCTTGTCGCCGGCATCGCCGCAATCGCAATCGAGTCCGATGCGCAACCACACGAGGCTATTGGCGTCACCAACTTTGCCCGGGATCACGATCTCGAACTCCGCTAGCCGCGTGTCTTTGGGAATCCCAAAGTCCTTCTTCGGCACCAGCACCTTGGTCGCGAACGATCCGCCGCTATGAGTCGGTTGCCGACCATCCGTCGTCAACAACAGCGGATGGCCGACCAACCCACCCAGCCCGCCAAAGTCCGTCACCCGCAAGACGAACGTATTGTCCGCGCCGAACTGCAGCAATGAGTTGGCGAGGTGCAGATTGGTGCGATGCGCCCACATCTTCTCCTTCCTGGAACCGGCTTCGTAAACCTTCACGCCGTTGACGTAGAGCGCATACATGTCGGCAATGCCGGCGGTGACGAACTGCACCGTGCGATTACGCCACGACTCGGGCACGTAGACTTTCTTGCGCAAGAATACGACGCCATCGAGATCGGCGTGACCCTGCCGCTCCCATGCATCGCCCGCTGAAATGGTCGGCCACTTGCGGTCATCAAAGTCAGGCTTGAAGTAGCCGAGTTCGCCAGCGTTCTCTTCCGCACCCGGCATCATGCGCCACAGATGCGCCATGTTGCGCGTGCTGGGATCGGAACCGCCATGCAGGACGACCTCGGCGAGTATCGGGAAGTGATCGGATGCGACGCGGCCCTGCCATTCGTGCGGCACGACAGCGTGCTGCAAAACCCGCGCGGCGTTCTTCACGAAGACATAGTCGATGCGCGACCCGATAAACGCCGGATCCCAACCACTCCACGTGCCCTGCGGACCAAAGTCATGCTCAGACCAAACGCGCGCGTCGAGCAGCGGCCCGGCCGACCCCGGCACCGCGGGCAACGCTGTCAACGCGGCGTATGGCAGCGAGAAACCATCGCAGTTCAAGTCCCCCATCAAAACGACAGGATGCGGGCCTGCGATATCGTGAATCTGCTGCCGCACCAACTCCGCGCTGCGCTTGCGGGCATTCGCCGATTGATGATCGAAGTGCGTATTGAACACAAAGAACGTCTTGCCCGAGGCCTTCGAGCGGAACTCGCACCACGTGCAGATCCGCCGCAAGGATGCACCCCACGCCCGACTAGGGCGTGCCGGCGTCTCGGACAACCAGAATGTCGCGCCACCGACGCGCGCAAACTTCGTGCGGTCCCAGAAGATCGTGCAGCGCTCGCCACCGGCACGGCCGTCGCGCGGTTGCCCAAACGAATCATGGTCTTTCAGTTCGTAGTGCAGATCACGAACCTGTTCGGCCATCGCCTCCTGCACGCCAAAGATATCGGCTCGCTGCAAACGCAAGATGCCGACAACACGGTGACGCCGAAATCCCCACTGGTTCTCACCATCTCTGGCATTCCGGTTGCGGACATTGAACGACATCACGCGCACCGTGTCGGTTGCCGGGCTCGTCTCGGCTTGCGCAGTGACTCCCGATGTAAGTTGCGACGCGATCGTCAACAGAATGAGTCCAAGACTTCGAACCATGGGCGCATCATAGACACGAGTGCGATCACCGCTCGTCGCGATTACGCCGAAGGCTGAAGGAGTTGACGCCGCTAGCGCGCGAGGTTGTGAGTTTTGTCCTGGCACCGCATGCACATTCTCGTGACGCTGCGGGGGCATGCGCGTTGCCTTTGTACTGTTCCGCTACTTTGCATTTGGCGGTATGCAGAGAGATATGCTCGCGACGGCTGAGTTGTGCGCGGCGCGTGGGCATGAGGTGACGGTCTACTGTCATAGCTGGAAAGGCGACCGACCGGGCGGTGTAGCAGTCGAAGTGCTCGAGGTGTCGGGGCGCGCAAACCATGTTCGTGCGGCGCGGTTTGATCGGGCTTTGCAGGAACAACTGACGGCGGTGCGGCCCGATGTCGTGATTGGGTTCGACAAGATGTCTGGGTTGGATCTGTATTTCGCGGCGGACCCCTGCTTCGTAACGCGCACGACAAGCCGGCCATGGCCGTATCGGCTGCTACCGCGGTACCGCACATTTCGACGCTTGGAAGGAACTGTGTTTGGGCGCGAATCAAAGGCGCAGATCCTGCTGTTGGATCCAACCGAACGCAGCAACTTCCAACGAACGTGGTGCACGGCGGACGAACGGTTTGCGATATTGCCTGCGGGCATCGCCAGGGATCGATGCAAGGGCAATGATGCTGCCGAACTGAGACGGGCGGGACGCGAAGAGTTTGGCGTTGGCGAAGAAGATCGGCTGGTGCTGTTGCTCGGCGCGAACTTCCTGCTGAAGGGACTCGATCGTGCGATGCAGGCAGTTGCGGACCTTCCGGACGGACTGCGCGAGCGCACCCAGTTGCTGGCGGTAGGACAGAATGCCCCCACTTGGGCCCGCGCGCTCGCGGCGAAACTCGGCATCGAAAAGCACGTCACGATGTTGCCTGGTCGACAGGACATCCCTCGATTGCTGCAGGCAGCCGACGTCTTGCTGCACCCAGCCCATCGAGACACGACCGGCACAGTACTATTGGAAGCAGTGGTCGCAGGGCTACCTGTGCTTTGCAGCGCGAACTGCGGCTACGCGCACCACATCACGGCCAGCCAGTGTGGGTTCGCAATAGCTAACTGGGCTCGCAACTCCGACGCGCAGCAGCGCTTCGTCGAGTTGCTGCAGAACGACACCGCACCGATGCGAACCGCTGCCTTGCACTACGCGAAACAACACGATCTGCACGCGATGCACGCCGAGATCTGCAACCGGATCGAAGCGATCGCACGCTAACGGCTACTGCCTAGCCATCGCCCTTGGCTTCGACCATCAAGCCGTAACGCACCGGACACCACGACACTTCGCAATCGAGCGCGCGCAGCCAATCGGCGGCTAGGTCGGCGCAGTTGTTCAGAAGCCAGTAAGAGCTTCCCGCCGGCACGAACTTGAAGTTGAGGTCCTGACGCACCACGACCAACTTGCGCGCACTATCGAACTCCGCCTGCAAGCGGCGTCGCAACAACGCCGCCTGCTTCCGGCTAACGACAATCGATTGCAGCTTGGCCAAACTCGCGCGACTTCGAAGTTCTGCCGGAGTATGGGCACCCACCGTGCGACGACCAAGCGTTGCTTGGGTCGGCCATAGCATCGCCGAGAACGCGTTGTACCACGCCTCATTGGCGAGCGCGAACCAGCGCCAATCACCAAACCCGAACTCAACGTATTGATCCGGGTTGCGCAACGAGCCAGGGTCGGGCGGCAGCACAATGCCGGTGTGCAGCGCTTCCGACAGCACGAAGACCTCGACTGGGTCGATTGGAGCCAACGGCGGCGTAACCGTAGACGTGCAGCCATACGTCAAGAACGTCACCACCCAGACCGTGACGCGACTCATCACCCCACGGCGTCGTCGCCGTCGCCGTCGCCCACACAACTTCTTGGCCGACGCATCTTCAGTCTGGGCAACGCCATCGAAATCGGCAGCGATCATGCCGCGTAACTCTACTGCTAGTCGGACGGCGCAACCAACGACGGTTCGTGCGGTGGGCCTACCGGCTCTTCGAAACAATTGGGAGAGGCAGCCAGTCTCAGCTCAGCAGCACCGGTCTACCGCTATGCTGCTACCCCATGCGCACCGCCTTGCTTGTATCTCTCATGATGACCTTCGCCGTAGCCACCGAGCTACCCGCGCAGAGCAAGCGCACCAAGAAGAGCGACACCCAAAAAACGCAGAAGGCTCCAAAGGATGATAAGAAGACCGCGAAGGACAAAGTGATTCGCGCGCTCGACAAGTTTCGCAAGTCGAAGGCCAAGACCAAATCCAAGTCCTGGCGCACGCGGTTGCCACAGCCGCCCGTGCAGCGGTTCAACCCGAAGCTCCAATACCTGTGGTACCTCGACACATCGGTTGGCCCACTAGTGATCACGTTGCTGCCCGAAGCCGCACCGAATCACGTCTCCAGCGTGATCTTTCTATCGCGCTGCGGGTTCTACAACGGATTGCAATTCCCGCGCGTGCTCACGGGCTTCATGGCACAAGGCGGCAGCCCGAGCAACACGCTGTCGGGCGACCCCGGCTACACGATGGACGGCGAGTTCTTGACTAAGCAGAAGCACGACAAGCCTGGCGCTCTCAGCGCCGCCAACTCAGGACCAGGAACAGATGGCTCGCAGTTCTTTCTGACATTCGTGCCGACGCCTCACCTCGATGATCTGCACACAGTGCATGGCTTCGTCACCGAAGGCACGAAGACGTTGAAGGCGATTGAATCGCGTGGCGTCGAGAAGGACGGGCAAACTCTCAAGGAGAAGGTCACGATCCTGCGCACTTGGATTCGGGTCATCGACGCACCGAAGAAGGTGGAATCGTCCGACGACAAGAAGTGAGGCGGCAAGAGTCACACCAAAAACGAATGTCCTGGGCTAGCTCACCTAGCAGCAACTAGCGCCGCAGTCTCACTGAGTGCGCCACTCAGTTAATCGCTGGTCCGCCGCCTCCGCGCCCTTGCTCGATAGCCTGCCCAAGCAATCGACAAACGATTCCGCCCACTGCCAGTCGAGCACGCAACCAAGCAACAACAACCCAGCAACGGGCACCACGACCTTCGCGATTATCACCGTCAAACGCAGGGCGATGTGCAGGGCGTAGAGCGCAACCCAGATTGCAATGAACGTGGCCCCCGCCGCAAACGAAGTCGCCAGCACGTCGGGTTCGCGCCAATAAGACAAGAAGCCGACGAACGTGGCCCCCAAAGCGGCCATGCCAACAAAGCTGACGGCCCCCTTGCCACCTGCGCGCAAACGCACCGGAGCAGAGAGCGACGGGGCTGGAACTGCCAGCGACTCCGAGCGTTCGTTCGTCATGATTTCGCCTCACACACGCTGAGCCTCGAGCACGGGCAAGCGGGACTCGCCACTATCGTCACTCACCCACGAGTATTCGCAGTTCTCTGAGAAACTGCGCGCAAGGTCGCGCTCTTACTCGATCCGCACGCGAGCGCCGCAACCGTTGACGCGGCACCACACCAGCGAGTGCAATGGTGCCCATGAAGATGCGCTCTCTGGCCCTTGCTATTCTCACAGTGCTCGCTGGCTGCCAAGCTGCACCGACGCCAACGCGCGCGCCCAACATCGTGATGATCATCGCCGATGACCAAGCATGGGGTGACTTCGGATTCATGGGTCATCCAGACATCCTGACGCCGCATCTCGATCAACTCGCCGCCCGCAGCGCCCTATTCGAACGCGGCTATGTTCCGTCGAGCCTGTGCCGGCCAAGCCTCGCCACCATGATCACCGGCCTCTACCCGCATCAACACTTGATCACCGGCAACGACCCACCGCGCGGGGTGCAGCGTGACCGCATGCTCAAGCACATCGCGGCGGTGCCGACCTTGCCGCGACTGCTTGCTCCGCGCGGCTACCGCAGCCTGCAAACTGGCAAGTGGTGGGAAGGCAACTGCCAATGCGGCGGTTTCACCGAAGGCATGACGCACGGCGAACCAAAACGCGGTGGTCGCCATGGAGACATTGGCCTGCAGATCGGCCGCAAAACAATGCAACCGATCTTCGACTTCGTAGCCGACTGTGGCGACAACCCGTTTTTGCTCTGGTATGCGCCACTGCTCCCCCACACACCACACAACCCACCGGAACGACTGCTCGCACGCTACCGAACACCCGGTCGTAGCATCCATGTAGCGCGCTACTTTGCGATGTGCGAGTGGTTTGATGAGACGTGTGGCCAGCTACTCAACGACCTCGACAAACGTGGCTTGCGTGACAACACGATCGTGTTATTTGCCTCAGACAACGGTTGGATCCAACGCACAGACCGTCGCGGCTACGCACCGCGCAGCAAGCGTTCGCCCAATGAAGGGGGTGTGCGAACCCCGATCATGATCTCTTGGCCGGGTCACGTGACGCCAGGAAAGCGTGAGCAACTTGCCAGCACGATCGACTTCGCCCCCACCGTGCTACGTGCGTGCGGCATTGCTTCAGAGCAATCGATGCCAGGACTCGACCTCGTCGCATTAGCCGCATCAAAAGACGCCGAGCGGCGGACTGTGTTCGGCGAAATCTTCGCTCACGATGTCGCCGACGTCGACGATCCAAGCCGCAGCTTGCTGTTCCGCTGGTTCATCAGCGATCGATGGAAGCTGATCGTGCCAACTGCCAGCAAAGCGAAGACACAACTCTACGACGTGCTCCGTGACCCAACGGAACAACGAAACCTCGCGGCGGAGCAACCCGAGCGCGTTGCAGAATTGCGCGAGGCACTCGACCGTTGGTGGTCTCCAAACTAGGGCTAGCGGGTATTCGCCAACATGCCGCCGTCCCAATAAGCCAAGAATCTCGGGGGGCCTTGGTCGCGAGGCACCGAGCGCGGGCAACGAACTGACCAGGATTGGGCCAACGGCCACACTCGGACCGACATTCCCCCGCCGATGCGCTACCATCTTCGCCCGCATCACCGCACGTAATATGCCATCCCCCTGCAGCACCCCTGACGCCAAAGCCTTCCTCCCCACCACCCGCGCCGAAATGAAGGCTCGGGGATGGGACGAAGTGGATGTCGTGTTCGTCAGCGGCGATGCCTACGTCGACCACCCGTCGTTTGCCGCAGCATTGCTCGGCCGCGTGCTCGAAGCGCATGGCTTCAAGGTTGCGATCCTGCCCCAACCCGCTTGGCTGAACGCCGATGCGTTCCGTGAGTTCGGTCGGCCCAAGCTCTGCTTTGCAGTCAGCGCCGGCAACATGGACTCGATGATCAACCACTACACGGCGAACAAGAAGAGGCGCAATGACGACGCCTATTCGCCCGGTGGCCAGATCGAACTTCGTCCGGACCGCGCGACCAACGTGTATGCGCAGCGGTGCCGCGAAGCGTTTAAGGAAGTGCCGGTGATTGCCGGCGGCGTCGAAGCGTCGCTGCGTCGCATCGCACACTTCGACTACTGGTCGGAAACTGTGCGGCCAACAATCCTAGCCACGTCGAAGGCGGACCTCGTTGGCTTCGGCATGGGCGAAGAACAGATCGTCGAGATCTGCAAGCGTCTGCGAGACGGCAAGACGATTGCCGATTGCCGTGACCTACGCGGTGTCGCCTACCTGATGGGCTCGAAGGAAGAACTCGCGCCGCACGAGTGGCACGACGCTGCGAGCGACAACAAAACCGTCGCAATGCCCAGCTTCGAAGAGGTCAAGGCCGACAAACGTGCGTTTGCCGAGGCGACGCGCACGCTGCATCACGAGACTAACCCGAAGAACGGTCGCCGTCTGACGCAGATGCACGGTGATCGCATGCTGGTGGTCAACCCGCCGGCACTCGCGCTCGACGAGCGCTCGATGGATGCGATCTACGATCACGCCTACACGCGCCGCCCACACCCTAGCTACACGCAGGACATCCCGGCGCACACGATGATCAAGGACTCGGTGACGACGATGCGCGGTTGCTTCGGCGGCTGCACGTTCTGTTCGATCACCATGCACCAAGGCCGCGCTATCCAAAGTCGCAGCCAGGACTCGATCCTCAAGGAAGTGCGGGTCATGGCCGCCGACCCTGAGTTCAAAGGTCACATCAGCGACGTTGGTGGTCCGACTGCGAACATGTACCAGATGCGCTGCACGAAGCCCGACATCGAAGCGCGTTGCCGCCGGTTGTCGTGCGTGCATCCGACGGTGTGCAAGTTGCTCGGCGCAGACCATGGCCCGACCAAGCAGTTGCTAAAGAAGGTGCGGGAGACCAAGGGCATCAAGAGCGTGCGTGTCGCTAGCGGCATCCGCATGGACCTGGCCCGAAACGACGACCAATACATGGAGGAGATGGCCAAGCACCACGTCGGTGGCCAACTCAAGGTCGCGCCCGAACACGTCAGCAAGAAGGTGCTCGACTTCATGAAGAAGCCGGCGACGCACACCTTTGACGAGTTCGCCGACAAGTTCCACAAGGCGAGTAAGCGCGCTGGCAAAGAGCAGTACCTGATCCCCTACTTCATCGCCTCGCACCCTGGCTCGGGCGTCGACGAAATGATCGATCTCGCGGTGTTCTTGAAGCAGCGTGGCTACAAGCCGCGCCAGGTGCAGGACTTCATCCCAGCGCCGATGGACATTGCGACGTGCATGTACTACGCCGGCCTCGACCCAATGACGATGAAGCCGGTCGAGACGGTCACGAAGCTCAAGGACCGCGAAGTGCAGCGCGCGTTGATGCAGTTCTTCAAGCCGGAGAACTACTTCGTCGTGCGCAAGGCGTTGATCGAGGCGGACCGCAAGGAATTGATCGGCGAGGGGCCGATGGCGCTGATCCCGAACAAGCCGCCAAAGGAAGCATTGCTAGCTCGGCGCGGTGCCGCGAATGGCAAGCGCGGGGATCCGACCTACGTGCACGCCAAGGATGCTGGGGTCAGTTCGCGTGGCGGTAAGACGCGACGCCCACGACCGCCGCACCACAGCCGGTAGGCCGGCACCACAGAACGACCAGTCTACTTGAGTGGTTGCTTGCCGGCGTCATCGCGCAAGTAGACGAACAGTTCCTTGTGCTCCAACCAAGCCACCACATCACCAATTGTGGATCGCCAGTTGTCGCCGCGAGCTACATGTATTTCTTGTTGGGCCCCGCCTTCCACGGCGCCGCGTATTTAACGCCCGACGTCACGATCAGCTGGATCAGGTCGTTGTAGGTCATGCCCGCCTCTTGCGCGGCTTCGGAAAAGTCTTCGATCGCGGTGATGTCCGGGTTCACGTTGGCTTCGATGACGTAGACGTTGCCGTCCGCATCCATGCGCATATCGACGCGTGCATAGCCCGACAGTCCGAGCGACTTGTAGGCATCGCGCGCGATCTTCTGCACGGCCTTCTCCTCCTGCTCGCCCATGCGCCTGACTCGACCTGTCTTGATGCCAATGCTCTGCGCGTAGTCGACGTTCCACTTGAGCTGCTCGGTGCAGATCGCGTGCTTGTTCTTCGCCAGCTTCGTGAACCACACCTCCCACACCGGCAACACCGTCAAGCGATTGCCGTTGCCGACAATGCTGCAGGTCATCTCGCGACCGGGGATAAACTGCTCGGCGATGACTTCGCCGCCGACCTTATCGAACATGTAAGCCACACGTTTCTCTAACTGCCGGTCGCTCTTGACCACGGAGGCCTGCGACAAGCCAGTCGAACCGTGCTCAATCGCCGATTTGACGATGACCGGGTAATCCATGTTCTTGGCCAAGCGCGGTTTCTTGGTGCCAGGCAAAAACGACGCGAACTTCGGACATGGCACACCGTGCCCCATCATGATCTGCTTGCTCAACACCTTGTCGTTGCCGAGCATGATGCCGCGCGGATTGCAGCCGGTGTAGGGCAACTTCAGCAGTTCGAAGTAGCTGACGACGTGCGACTCGTAGGCGGTGATGTCGTGGAAGTCCGTCAGGACGTTGAACGCGACATGCGGCTTGAAAGCTGCCGCGCGCTGCCGAATCACATCGAGGTCCGTCTTAACGCCCAGCGTCTCGACCTCGTGACCGAGTTCACGCAGTGCCGCCTGCACGTCCAATTCCATCTGGTAGGGATACGTCTCTTCCCAATCGAGTTGATCCGCATCGTCGGGCGGCAACAGCAGGTCGTGGACCAGCAACAAGACGCGAAGTTTCTTCATTGCAGCCAACCACGATAACGACGTCGGTCGTCAGCTCCAAAGGCTACGCGCCCTGATCAACAGGAGTCGATCAGAACGAACTGGTCGTCAACTCGAGTGCGTTCGTGCAGGTAGCGACGGCGATGTCGCGTTGCGCATGCACGTCGAACGGCACCATCTGGCGATAGAACATCGCCCCACACCATCGAGAGTGTCTCTGGGCGGGGCGAAGCAGGTAACTACCCAGCCGGCGCGCGGTCAGCCAGACAGATCCGCGGCGGCTTCGCGTGGCCTCGCCGAAGCCCATCGACTACGGTGCCCGCATGACGGACCCCAATGTCGCCAAACGCGCCGCCGCATACGCCGCCGCAAACCTCGTGCAGGATGGCACGACCATTGGCCTGGGCAGTGGCTCGACGTTCTTGTTCGTGCTCGAGCGACTCGCCGAGCGCATCCGCAACGAAGGCCTGAAGGTTCGTGGCACGCCAACCAGCAATGGCACGGCGGCAGCTGCGCAAGCGCACGGCATTCCGCTGGTAGCGCTTGAGGACATCGAGCAATTGGACCTAGCGATCGACGGCGCCGATGAAGTCGACCCGCAGAAGAACCTGATCAAGGGTGGCGGTGCGGCGCACACCCGCGAGCGCATCGTCGCAGCGACGGCCAAAGAACTCGTCGTCATCGTCGGCGAGAACAAGATGATCGACGTGCTAGGCAAGGCCTTCCGCCTTCCCGTCGAAGTGCTGCCGTTTGGCTGGACACACGCACGCCGTCGCGTCGAGGCGACGGGTTGCACCACCGAGTTGCGACAAAAGGACGGACAGACGCTGGTCACTGACAACGGCAACTGGATCCTCGATTGCACCTACCCGGGAATCGCCGATCCCGCGGCACTCGCCAAAGACCTTGATTCCATGGTTGGCGTGGTCGATCACGGCTTATTCGTCGGTATGACGGGCCGCGTCGTCATCGCCAGTGATGCCGGCGATGTGCGCATACTTCCCTAAACCGATACGAGCAGCATGACCGAGCAACACCTTGACCTTGCCGACCTCGCGGCGTTCGAGGCTGCGATCGCGCAACCTCGCGTGCTGCTGTTTATACACAGTCCACTGTGCCCGATCAGTTCGACGGCACACGCCGAGTTCAAGATGTTCCAACTGGATCATCCCGACGTCGCCGCACTGTTCCTCAACGTCGCCAGTGCTCCCGTGCTCGCGCGCGAGATCGCGGAACAATGCGGCATCCAGCATGAGTCGCCGCAAGCGATCCTGTTTGAGAATGGCACGGCAACGTGGAACGCCTCACACACGGCGATCACAGCCGGCTCACTTGAGGCTGCTTACGCGCCAAAGTGCTAGGCGGCTAGTCTGCGATAGCCGGATCTAATCACTAATCGCACAGCAGACCGATGCACTCGGCCAACGGGCCAACCCCAGCGCGAGACGGCCAACCGATCGTGCGTGCGTGCGACGCAGCGGCGGGCTAGATTGCTGAACATGCTCTCTGCCGGCCTAACCCTGCTAGCTCTCACCATGCCGCAAGACCCAACCCCTGGGATAGATCGCGACCTGGCCCGCACGCGCAAAGCAGCGATCCATGATGTGCAATACGATCTGCGCTTCCGGTTGACGGACGGCGCGGACAACGTCGAGGGATCGATATGGATGCGGTTCCAACTCGACAGCCAAGAGGATCCGTCGCAAGTCGTAATCGACTTCGCCGGCGAGGAGATCAGCAGCATTGAGGTCAACTCGAAGGAAGTCGATCTCGAACGCATCCACAACCACTTGGTGGTGCCAGCCGAACTGCTCGGTCCTGGACTCAATGGCATTCGCGCCAAGTTCCGCGCCAAGGTCGCGCCAACGGGCACGCCGCTGACCGTCTATCGCGACGCCGCCGACAACCGCGAGTACTTCTACACGTTGCTCGTGCCGGCCGATGCACACGGACTGTTCCCCTGCTTCGACCAACCCGACCTACGCGCAAAGTTCCGCCTAGAACTCGATGTGCCGCCTAACTGGATCGCGGTCGCCAATGCGGCGCCGGTCGACGCCAGCGACCCGCCGCCCTTGGGTGAAGTCGCTGGCGAACTGTGGCGCTTTGCGCAGACCAAACCATTACCGACCTACTTGTTCGCATTCGCAACAGGACCGTTCGTACAAATCACGCCACCGCACCCGAACGTCCCAGGCGTTACGACCGACGCACCGATGCGCATCCTGCTGCGCGAGTCGAAGCTCGAGGACATCGATCGCTCGGCGATCACCAAGCTGCACCACGAAGGCCTGAGCTGGCTCGCGACGGCGTTCGACGTGCCTTATCCGTTCGACAAACTCGATCTCGTGTTGCTGCCAGGCTTCCCCTACGGCGGCATGGAACACGCCGGCGCGATCTTCTATCGCGAGGCATCGCTCGTCTTCGACCACCCACCGACGGTGGACGAACAAGTACGACGCAGCACGCTCATCTACCACGAACTGAGCCACCAGTGGTTCGGCAACCTCGTCACAATGAAGTGGTTTGACGACCTGTGGTTGAAGGAAGGCTTCGCGACGTTCTATGGCTACAAGGCCATGGCCGAACTCGAACCAGGCCAACGCGCATGGTTGCGATTCTTGCAGCGCGTCAAGCCGCGCGCCTATGCCGTCGACGCGACCGCTGGCACAACACCAGTCTTCCAAGAACTGCAGAACCTCGCCGACGCCAAGTCTGCGTACGGCCCGATTGTCTACAACAAGGCCCCGGCCGTTCTGCGGGCGCTGTATTCCCAACTCGGCCCAGACGTCTTCCGCGCTGGTCTGAAGAAGTTCCTTGAGAAGCACGCCTACGACAACGCCGACTGGCGCGACTTGGCTGCGGCACTCGAATCGGCTGCTCGCAAGGACCTCGGCCGCTGGTCGCAACGATGGCTGCTGGCACCGTCGATGCCGCAAGTGCGCTGCAGTTGGCAAACAGGTGAAGATGGCCTCGTGCAAAAAGCAGTGGTCTCGCAGCGCGCACTCGGCGGTGAAGGCAGTTGGCCAATGGACCTGGAGTTACTGATCTTCGATGCAGACGGCAGCCGCCGCACGGCTTTGATACAAACCGACGCCCTCGAAACCCGCATCAAGGTCCTCGAAGGCAAGCCGGCGCCGGTCGCCATCCTCGCCAACCCGCAGGACGTGGCATACGGGCAGTTCGTACCCGATGCGATCAGCAGCGTGTGGATGCTCGCCAACGTATCGAAGTTGACGGATCCACTTGAGCGCGCCTGTGCCACAGCCGCACTCTACGAAGCCGTTCGTGAAGCCGAACTCGACCCCGTGCAGTTTGCCGAGATGACGATCACGATGCTCGCCGGCGAGGATGATCCCAACACGCACAGTTGGTTACTTGGGCGCCTGAGCAACTGCCTACATCGTTACCTGACCGATGAACGCGCCCAGCCATTGCGCGACCGCACCACCGCACTACTGCTCAAGCAACTCGCGGAAGAAAGTAACTCTGGTCGAGAACTCGGCACCTACCGGTTCTTGGCCAAAACGTCGACGGCCGAAGGCGTGATGGAACTGTGTCGCAACGTCATCGAGAGCAAGTCTCCCGAGGACCTCCCGGCCGGCCTCAGCGCCGGCAAGCGTGACCGGTTCCTGGCAGCCGGAGCGTTGATCGCCGCGGGCCAAATCGGCACGACACCCGAACAGCATCCGCTGCATCGCCTCAAGCAGCGCTACGAGGGCAGCGACATCGGCAAAGAGCAATTCCTTGCCGAGGCCGCAACGCCAACTGCTGCCATCAAAGAAGCCTACTGGCAGCGGTTTCTGGTCAAGGACGACCCACCGGAGCAATGGACTCAGGACAGCCTGTCGTGGTTCCACTGGTCCGGCCAAGAAGAACTAACGCTGCCGTATCTCGAGTTGGCGCTCAAGCAAGTCGATTGGGTCAAGGCGAACCGCCGCATCTTCTTCATGCCGGCGTGGCTAAACGCGTTCATCAATGGCCACAATTCCAAGCAGGCGCTGGCCATCGTCGACAAGTTCCTGGCCGAAACCCCGCTGAGCGACGACATCAAGCGAAAGATGCTGCAATCGCGCGATGGCCTGTGGCGAGCCGTTCGGATTCGCGAAGCGTTCGCGAAACAGCCGAAGTAGGCGTAACCTCGCCGCGATGAAGTTCACGTTCGTCGCTGATTCAAAGTCGCTGATCTCCGCCGACCACCTACTGGTCCTGGCCCGTGCCTCGGACTTCGGTCCCAGATCGCAACTGCAAAGCAAACTGCAGAAGTTGCTCGACAAGGCACTCGCTGCCACCGCCATGCAGCTTGGCAAGGAAGCGAACGTTGGCTTGCTAGGCGGCAGTGCGACGTCGCTCTCCGGCAAGGGCAAGCGTCTAACCGTCGGCGTCTTGCCGACAAACGTCTCGCGCCACGCCACCGTCACGCGGGCAGAGTCGATCCGCAAGATAACGGCGAGTGCAGGGTTCGGCGGGTCCGCCAAGAACGCCGTGCTGATTCTGATCGACGCCGAAGACCATCAGGTCGCCGCCTGCAACGCGATCGGCCGGGCCTTGCCGGATTTCTCGATGAAGAGCCGCCGCAAGACCGGTGGATCGGTGGCCATCGCGTGTGCCCTGCACAAGGGCACGTTCGTCAAGACCAACGCCATCACCAAGGACATCGTCGAGCGCGCGCGCGAAGCGTCACGATTCGTCGACACACCACCGACGGATCTCGATCCGGCATCGTTTGCCACCGCCGCCAAGAAACTGCTGCGCGCGGTCCCAGGCATCAAGGTCACCGAGATCGTCGGAGACGCGCTACTCAAAAAGAAGCTCGGCGGCATCCACGCAGTTGGCCGCTGCGCCAAGTCGGCGCCGCGCATGCTGATTGCGCGGGCCAACGTCGGTAAAAAGGGCAAGCACATCGCGCTGGTTGGCAAGGGCGTCACCTACGACACCGGCGGCCTGCACATCAAGGGTCGCGGCGGCATGGAGACCATGAAGGCCGACATGGGCGGTTCGGCCGCAGTACTCGGTGCATTCTTGGCGTTGGCTCGCCACCACAAGAGTTCGCCGATCACATTGCTGATGTGCCTCGCGGAGAACGCAATCGGTCCGATCGCCTATAAGCCCGACGACGTCATCACGATGCACTCCGGCAAAACGGTCGAGATCAACAACACCGATGCCGAAGGGCGTTTGCTGCTCGCCGACGGCTGCAGCTACGCCGCGCGTGTACTCAACTGTGACATCGTGCTCGATGCCGCAACGCTGACCGGCGCGCAAGGCGTCGCCACCGGCAACCACTTTGCCGCCGTCATCTGCAACGACGAATCGGTCGAAGCAGCACTTTGTAGCGCCGGCCAAGCCAGCGGCGACATGGTCTGGCCGCTGCCGTTCGCACCAGAGTTCTACCGCTCGGAGTTCGCCAGCCCGATCGCCGACATGCGCAACTCGGTCAAGAACCGCAGCAACGCCCAGGTCAGCTGCGCCGCCGAATTCATTCACTGGAACATCGATGGCAGCAAGGCCAAGTGGGGCCACGTCGACCTTGCCTACCCGGCGTTCCGCATGAACCGCGGCACCGGATTTGGAGTCGCGCTCTTGTTTGACGCGGTCCGCCGCCTCGCGAAGCGCTAGCGGTTACACCCGCCGCACAGCACCGGGCTCTACGGCACGCGGAACCCGGAAACCAGACCGCGTGGTCGCCCATCGCTTAGCTCGTAGGAAGGTCCTGGGCTATGAGTTCACGGCTCCGGCCTACTTAGGCGCGGCGTTGCGCGTATACCACCCGACTCCGTGCAAGAGAGACGCCTTGGCCGAAGACGCGAGCGCCCCGTCACACCGAATCTCATAGACGCGGCACAGTTCGAGGTCGTCGACTTCTATATCGACGTGCATGCCGCCCACCGCGACTGCTGCGCTGAGCACCTTGTGGCTCCGCGTGTCACGCGGCGGGCACCCGTATTGTTCGTGGTGATCGTAAGTCCAACTACTGACCTCAATACTCGGGGCCACCACGCTGCCGGCAAAGATCGGTTGCGTGAAGGCGAGGCGGAACCCCTCCTTGGTCGCCGTGATCTCACGCAACTCGAATGGCATCACGCCGCGCCAAACCAGCCGCTGCAAGCCTTGCGTGCGACCGCCGAGCGAACCCCAACCGCGGTTGGTCAGGCCACACCACATGGTGCCCTTGGCCCCCCACAAGACGCGGGTAATGCCGCTCTTCAAGCCGCGACGGAACGGGTAACACGCGCCCTGCCAACGGCCGCCGACCTTCTCGAGCGACATGCGGAACACTTCGGACGAGTATTGGTCGCCACAAAACACCTGGCCTTTGAACGGCGGGAAGTTGCCTTCCGTGTCCCAGACGAAGTCGCCCGGCGAACGGCCGCATTTGTCGTAGGGGATCCAGACTGCCGGCAACCGGAAGTTCGGAATCGTCTTGGCAGCTTCCGCCATGCGCAGGCCGTCCGGCACCTCACCGGGATACTGCACCTTCGACTCCGGCAACTTGCACGATTCGATACCCCAAGGATGACCATGGAAGTCGCCAACCTCCATCGGAGTGAACTTGCTGTTGGCACACCACTCGCCTTGGTTGTCGGTGTACCACACGAGACCTTCCGGACCGGTGCCGATGCCACACGGCGAACGCAGGCCCGCACAAACAGGTTCGAAACTCCCGCCTTCGGCTGGAATGCGAATCGCCCAACCGCGCCACGGTGCGCGGCCAAACGGCTCGCCGCCGAACGGCTTGTTGAGGGTCAACCAGAACGAGCCATCGCCAGCGACGGCGGGGCCGAAGCAGTACTCGTGGTAGTTACCGGAGATCGGCCAACCATCGGCGACCGTCTCCAGTTCGTCCATACGACCATTGCCGCTCACGTCGCGCATGCGTGACAGTTCGCCGCGTTGGGCACAGTAGAGCCAGCCGTCGCGCTCGATCAGGCCCAGCGGTTCCATCAAGCCTTCGGCCCACAACGTCGCTTTGGGTTGTTCGCCCGCGGCGTCTTCGATGCGCCAAACCTCACCGCGACGCGTCGCCACGAACAGCGACGAGCCTTGCTGGACCAGGCCCCCAACTTCGAGCACAACGTGATCCGGCAAGGGCACGTCGACGATCTCGACATAGGTCGATTCATCGGGCAGCGGTTGCTTCTGCACAGGCCCCGGCGAGGCCGGTTCTTGCGGCAAGGCGAGCAGCGTGAGAGCGAGTAGCATTACCATTGGTAGATAACCTCCAGCGACTGGCCGGCCGTCAGCGTGTGCTGTGAAGCGGGTTTGCCCTGAACCAACGCCTTGTAAGACGGCGCAGTTGGAAAGTTGAGAACGAGGGTGCCCGCTTCACAGCGGATGACGCGAACCAGTTCGCTGCCGTTGACGGCTAGGCGAGCCGTCACTTGATCTTCGTAACGAGCGTCTCCGCAGCCGACGCGAACCACGGGATAGCCGTCGTCGGTACGGCGCTGACCAAGCAAGCGGCGCGTTGTTTCGCCTTCGATGGTGAAGTCATCGACGACTTGCCAGTCCTTGCCGAGCGGCTCGACCAACTTGCCGGCGCGGCCATGCCAGGTGCCGGTGGCGTCGAGGAAGTCGCCGCGCCAGATCCATGCCAAGCGCGGTTTGACAAGATCAAAGGCGAAGTGCGTTCGCGCCGGGGTACCAACAGCGAGACAACGTGCCGACACGTCCTTTAAGAACGCGCCGTGCAGGATCGGTCGATCCACTGGTACGAGCACGAGCAAACTCGAGTCGACAACAACGCCGGTCGGCAGCGGTGCCGACTCACCTAGCGACAACCAAGTGCGAATGGCATCGACGTCCAATGTGTCCTGCTCCGTGCCACTCAACCACAGTTGCGGCATGCGAGTGTTCTTGCGCATCTCGAGAGGCTTGAGCAACCAGTCGCGGAACCAACCCGGCCGCAACCTCTGGTGCTGCATCGCAAGGTCCATGCCTTGTGGACCGAGCGAGTCACGGCCGGACATCGCGTGGCACGAGATGCAGTTACGGCCACCAATGCCCGCCAAGGTGCGACCCAGTTCGGCGGCTTCGACGGAAAATGGCGGTTCTTCGTCCACCACATCAGCCGCATCCACCGCACCGAACCATTCCGCGTATTGCTTCGCCTTGACGTCGCCGTAGGCGGGCATGCGCATGACCACGTAGTCGCGCGACTTGTGCCCTTCGCGAACAACACGCTCAAGCCATGCCGGCCGCAAGCGGCGACCGACCGAGCTCAGGTCCGGTGGCACCAAGCCTTCCTCGCCGATGTCCTCGACCTCGCGAAGATGCTTCCGAACCGCTGGCGGCAATCCACCCTCGCCGTCGCGAACGTGGCACGACAAGCAACCATCAGCCTTCAGCGCGATCTTCAACTTGGAAGCTATCTCGAGCTTCGATGGCAACGAGCCCACTTCATGGAACACTGCGGGACCAGCCGGCAATGCGCACTTGCCTTCGCCGATTTTGATCGCGGACCACGCCTTGGCAGCCAAAGGCTCGGGCAACTCTTGGAAAGCGAGTTCCTCGACTTCATGACACGCATCACAGCGAGCAGCACGTGCGAGGGAACGGCCACGAGCAACGGCTTCCTCAGCTGGCGCAGTCGTGACCACTTCCTTGGGCACCAAACGGACGACCGAAGTACTGGCACTCGTGCGCGGTAATTCTTGTTCTTCGACGCCCGGCCCCGCCCACAACACCTTCAGTTCGGCACCGCCGCCACCTTGGGTATACGCCACCCGAAGCTGGTGCACGCCCTTGTTCAAGTTGATGCGACCATCCTTGCGCGTTGCAGGCTTTAAGCCAACGTTGTCGACAACGAGTTCGCCGTCAACCCACAACCACGAGCCATCGTCACTGCGCGTCGCGAAGTTCCACTCGCCATCAGCGGGCACTTCGAGGATCGATTCGAACTGCAAAGCGTAGTTTGCCTTTCGCGTTGCGACCTCCGTGTTCATCTTGTCGGCAACACCGCGAGCCTTCGCTTCCAGCCCCGTCACATCCGGCCAGTTGCCATTCGAGATCTTGAGTTCGAAGCACTCGTAACCAAAGCCCACGCCACGCGCGCCATCCTGCTTCTGTTCGCGCAACAACCAAGCAGCGATGGCACTGGCCTCGCTGCCGGAGAGTGGCACGTGGGCGACCGCGCGGCCAGCCTTGTCGGGTTTAGCCAAGAACGACGTCAACTGCGCGTGATCGGTAACCGCGGACAATTCAAGTTCCCCTGGGGCATGACAAGCGGCACACGCGAGTTCGCGTACGAGTTGTTCGCCCCTCGGGATCGCACCACCAGACACGTCGGCAAAGTTGCGCGCTTGGCGCTCTCCACCCAACGAACGCAACCACGCTCGCAGGTCGTCGGCAGCCGCTACTGACATGCCGAAGCCAGAGAAGTGACTGCCCAAGTCCGGCAGACCAGCAGCCGCATCCACCTGATTGGCGAACGACGCGAGCGGCGCGGCAGCATCGCCTCGCAGTTGCACATCGAGGGTGCCACCAAGAGAATGGCAAGCAGCACAGCGGGCTTGATGCACAGTCAGCAGACCGACATCGGAAGCAATATGCGGCGTCGTAATGACCGGCTGGGGATCACCACACGCAGCAAGTGCTAACAGCACCAGGCAAAGTGATACGCGCATGCCATGAGCTTGCTGCCAGAGTCATGACAAAGCAACGGAACAGACCTACTTGAGACGTTCGGAGAACCGTGCGTTGGACAATTCTTGCCCAGCCTTCACTACGACAACTTGCTCGGGCAAGTTGCTGTCAAGCAATTGCACCGTGTATTTGCCAGCGCTGCGATTGGCGAACCACGCCTTACCAAAGTCGTCGAGCACGGTGCTTTCCAGCAACTGACCATCGCGGCGCAGATACACCACCCCGTCTTCGGGTCTCGACTTGCGGGCCACGGATACTTCGATCGTCGTGCCGCGTTCCATCTTGATCTCCAGCGGGTCGAGCGACAGCACGTCGCGCGGCAACTGCAGGCCAATCGTATTGGCAGCGAAGCCGGGGCTGCGCACGACCATCTGCTTCGACCGACTGGTCACGCCCTGGACCGTGAACATGCCGCGCTCGTCACTGCTAACGGTTGGCAAGAACAACGCGAAGTCCCTCTCATCACCGAGCAAGATCATCGCCTTAGGAATGGCATTGCCATCTGCATCGCGCACAACTCCACGCAACTTGGCGCCAGGAGCCAACAACACCACACCAAGATCGTGGACTTCGCCTGGCTTTAACTGCCACTCTTGCTGGTATGGCGCATAACCCTCGGACCAGACTTCGACGAGTATTCTGCCGCTAGGCAGATGCGGGTATCGGAGTTCGCCACCCAAACTATCCACCCAACGCGACTTGGCCTGTGCACCGGCACGATCTAACTCAGTCAATCGCACTAACACGCCAGAAAGCGGCCGACGGCCGGGCAACCCGGCGATACGGGCGACCAGCGTGCTCGTGTCAGGTGACGCCAGGGTCAAGTTCACCAGTTCTTGGTCTTTGGAAACCCGCAGGACCCTCTGGTTAGAACGGTCTCCAAAGGAGACCACGAGTTCGACATCGCGAGGCGGCAACTCAATCTCGAACACGCCACCAGACTTCGTCGTGACAACCTCGCCCGTGCGACCACGCACACTCACCAGCGCACCACGCAGCGGTTGCTCGTTCTCATCCGTCACAATCCCGGTGACGACCCGGCCAGCTTTCAACGGGAGGTCGAAGTCGGCCACTGGTTTGTCGGGCGAAACCGTCACGAGAATCGGGTTGGTGCTGCCCGTTGGTCGACCAAAAATCCGGGTCTGCACAACGTATTCGCCAGGCATCAAGTCGGAGATGAAATACTCACCAAGTTGGTTGGTAGTCGCCACCGAACCGGATTGCGCGGAGGACAGAATCACCATCGCACCGACAAATGGCTGACCACCGCGCAGCACCCGACCCGAAATCGCGCAACTCGGCTCCAACACAATCTCGCCGACATCCTCGACTCCACCTGATGGCGGCACCCTGGCTCGCACCACACGATTGCCGCGACCGGCACAGCTGACCTTGACCTGTAGCCCGCCGTTCCGACGGCCACGAATCTCGAACCGACCATCTTCGCCGGAGATTGCCAGCAACTGATTCCGAACGCCACCCAGCTTCAACAACCCGTCACTTGCCTTCGACAAGTCCAGGTCCCAAGCGGCCTCGCCAATCTGACGGAAACTATCGAACATCCATTCGACGCGCGCACCAGCGACCGGATTGCCAGCCGCGTCGACCAACCGCCCGGCCACGACAGAGGTCTTGATGACATCGAGGTAGATCTCCGACGGCACGTCATCTCCTGGTTCGTCCAGACGCGCACGCGCGGACACGCCTTGAAGGTTTCGGAACAAGAACGCGCCGCCCAGCACCCGGAAGTCGACAAATCCCGGTGACAACTTGCGCGTGAACACGAACGAACCATCAGGTTGCACCACCGCATGTGCAATCTCACGACCACTATCTTGCACTTCGAGGATCTCCCCGCCGGCGAACACGCCGTCAATACTGCCAGCAACCGTCGCGCGATCCGGCAACTCGATCGTCACATCCTTCGCAACCGAGCGAATCGATACGATTTCTAGGCTGGTGCCATAATCAGCATGACGCACCAACATTCGCACGCTGCCACGCGGCAAGCCCGACAGCAAAAACGTCCCGTCTTTGGCGGTGACCGTGCCAACTGGATCTACTAGGCCAAGGCTCTTACTGAGGGGCTCAAGCTCGACCGTCGCGCCTTCGATTGGTTCTTGGGTTGCGGCGCGCAGGACTCGGCCCCGCAGAGGACTCATGCTCGGCCGCACAAACCGGATGTCGGTTCGTTGCCGCACGCCAATGACTACCGCCGCAGCCTTCGCCGGCTGCCAGAAGTCATGCCGCGCAACCATTTCGGCAGTTCCAGCAGCAAGGTTCATAAAGCTGTAGGTGCCATCTGCCGCGGTATCAGTGAACTGGGCGCGGCGCGTATCTCCAAGCACCGCCTCGACTGAAACGCGAGCGTTCGGAACGGGTGCGCCAACATCGTTGAGCACGGCACCACGAATGTCGAAGCCCGGCCGCAACTGCAACTGCATCGCGTCACCAAACAACGAGACCTCCACTTCGCCGCCAGCGTATCCTGGATGCTCGAAGCCAAGCAGGTAGCCGTAAAGATGCGGGCACTGGAACTGGAACGCTCCATCGTCGCCGGTGATGGCCTGCACGACGGGCTCTTTGCGCCATTCGGGGGAAGCGGTCAGCAAGCGGTATAGGGTGACCGTTGCACTTGGTGCCAGGCTGCCTTCGGGCAACAACACCGTGCCGCGCACGAGCACGCCCTCAGACCGCTGGGCGATGCGAACACCCGGCATCAGCTTGGGCAAGGCACTGGGCGTGGTCTTACCGGCGGTCTGTTCAGTGACGTCAGACACCTCGCGGTTCTTGCGACCACCTTCGTAGAGCATCCAAGTGACAGCGAGGCCGACGGCTACCAGCACGCCAAACCCCAGGATCCAAGACGATACGCCGTAACGTTTTGAATAGCGGTTGCTCATCGTCCTGCCGCGCGCGCCATGGCTTCTTGGACCAAAACCTGGAACTGGCTCGCCATCGACATCAGGCCTTCGGCGACCGCGGGCACAGCGGCCTGCGCAGCATCCTTAAACGCAGTCACGATGCGCAGCATCGCCGGAATCTGGTTGGGAGAGTTCTGTGCAATTACGATGGCATCATCCCGCGCTTCTGAAAGGCGACCCATCCGAGCGAGAACCTTCAAGCGACACATCAACGCATCGGGATCGCCGTCCGCCTCAACCACCCAGCTATTGGCCCACTGAAGAGCTTCCATTGCGTTGGCCAGGGAATGCATGCGGGCGGCAACTTCCACGATCCCAGGCTCACCCGGATGCAGGCGGTGAAACTCATTGAACCGATCGAGCCACAAGTTCGTCAGCATGCTAGTCGGACGCAAGGAGGTCAAAGCCCGCCAAGCCGACAATTGCACGGCGGGAGGCAAGGGCCGCTGCTGTTCGTCAAGTAACGAACCACGCTGACTCGGCGGCGTCACCAACTGCAACAGGTGACGCCAACCCTGCAAAGATGACTCGGGATACGCCGCCAATTGGATCGCCTGACTTGCTTGCTTGACGTGCTCGCGAAAGGCTGCCGGATCGCCCAATAGGCTCATCGCAGTACGACCGTGCTTCGCGAACGTCGAGGCCAAGCCCGAGGTCTCACCGTGAGGTCCGCAACCATCAAGATCGCCGCCGAGCAACTCTGTAGCCAGCGCATGCAACGCGCTGCGGTGCGCGAAGTCGAGCGAGAACGACATCATGTTGCTCATCAGATGCGGACGTTGCCCCGCCGCAGCCCACAGCAACAGACCCACCGCGCGAACGTGGTCGAGCGGCGCCTTCTCGGTAGTCAACTTCTTCTGGAACGCAATAACGTCCGCCGCGACGTCCTGACTCTGTACAAGATCAAGCACGTCGATGAGCGCCAATGAGAAGGCTGCCTCTGGTCGCAAGTACGACGCCAACGCCAAGTCGATACGAGCGTCATATGCACGACCAACCGATGCGGTCAGATTGGCGACGGCCCGCGCCAAGTACAAACGATACAGCCGCAACTCGACCGCGAGCTTGCCACTAGTGTGCTCGAGCGTCGCCCGCCGGATCTCGGCGTCATACAACTGCAACGCTTCAAAGCCGCGACCAGCGCGCAGGTATTCCGAGGCGTGCGGCAGCGGGTCCTCGATGTAGGCCCGCAACATTTCATGAGCCCGTTCGTCGTCGGGCATCGCATCGTGGGCGGCATCCAGTCGCGACAGAATCACTGCGTTGGGATTGCGCGCTGGCACACCGACACCCGTCAATGCCTGCAGCAACGGTAGCGAACCAAACTCAGATCCCCGCTCACGGCCGACGTCCTTGCCAATGCTGACGAGGGTTTCCTGGTAACGCGAGGCGCGCCCCTTACCTCGTTCTTTGTTCAAGACCCCGGCCAACGTGCCCGTCGACAAGATCAAGATAAACACCACCACCAACGCACTTGCGAGCACCGGGTTCTTACGCGCTCGTCGCCAGACTCGAACGTGTAGCGGCAACCGACGAATGCGAACGGGATCGCCATCCGCAATCCGAACTAAGTCGCGCGACAAGGCTTCGCCATCTTGGTAGCGATCGTCGGCATCGCGCGCGAGCAACTTGTCGAGCACCGCTTCGAAGTCGCGCGGCGGCTTATTGACGTAATCACGCAATCGCGCGGGCGTGCCGTGCAGAATCGACTGCAGTAAGGCTTCGGTGGTCTTGCCGGCCAACGGCAAGTGGCCGGTGACCGATTCGAACATCGTGACCCCGAGCGAATAGAGGTCACTGGCCGGCGTCAATTCACCGCCGAGCGCTTGTTCAGGCGACGCGTAATGCAACGTGCCAAGGAAGCCTCCGCCCTTCGACGTCAAATGCATCGACTCGTGATCGAGCGCCTTGGCTAAACCAAAGTCGGTCAGCGCCAACGTGCCATCTTCACCGACCATGATGTTGCCTGGCTTGACGTCACGGTGCAGCAAGCGACGACGATGTGCCAGCCCCAACGCATCGGCCACGCCGGCAAATCGACGGGCGGCATCAAGCATATCCAGCGGCTTCTTCTCAACGCGCCGCGCCGACGAGATGTGCTTGTCGAGGCTCAGGCCGTTGACCCGCTCCATCGCGAAGAACAACATGCCTTGCGCTTCGCCATAGTCATAGATCGGCACGATGTGACGGTGGTGCAGCGCCGCGGTCGCCCGCGCTTCGGCGCGAAAGCGCTTCCGCATAGTCGGGTCGGCCGTGTAGTTCTGCGACAGCACCTTGAGCGCGACTTCGCGCTCAAGATCTTCTTGCCAACCGAGGTAGACGATGCCCATACCGCCGCGACCCAACAGGCCCTTAATGTCATAGCCGCCGATACGATCTGGCAGTTCACTGTGGCCGCCGACAACTTGCTGCACGAAGTCGAGCGCGTTCAAACGCGACAGCAGATCGTTGGCTTCTTCGGACTGCTCGCCTTGCAGTTTGCGGCGCAAGCCAGCGTTACTGATGGAACCGCTGAGCACCTGGGCCAAACGTTCGTCGGCACTATCCGATTCCGGCGTGTCGGGGTCGCCCGACTTCTCAGCGTCCGCCGACTTCGCAACATCAGGGATCTCAGGCACGCCCGAGTCAAGCCCAGCGCCCATGGCGTCCTTGTTCGGATCACGCGTTGGTTCAGTCACAGCTTCAGTTCTTCGGCTAGCCGCTTCAAGGCACGGCTCAGCAACAGATGCACTGCATTCTCACTGCGGTTCATTTGTTCGCCAATCTCACGCGCGGACAGGCCCTCGATCTTCATCATCATAATGACGTCACGATGGTTGTCGGACAGTCGCTCCATTGCTTGCTCCAACAACTCAAGGCGGTCTTTGCGATCGGCATGAGTAACGGGGCCAGAACGGCGGTCGGCGAGTGGCAGGTCCGTCTTGATCGCATGCTCGCGACGGGGGTCGCGCGCCGCAACTCCCAGTTGGTCGCGCAGGATCCGAGCAACTTTCCGACGCGCCAGGGTCACTAGCCAAGCACCAGCGTTCTCCTCGGCCGACAGTGTCCGCCAGGAGTTAACCGCTTCGATGGCAACCTCTTGGAGCACATCCTCAGGATCCATGCGAACGCGAAGGTTCGGCCCCATCCGTAGATAGATGACCGACAGCAAGCGTTCGCGATTGTTCTCGAAGGCTACTTCGGGGGTCAGATTCATGAAGCGAGGGCTACGAACGGGATGGGAGAGGATTCCCGAATGCCAGGAAATCTAACTTACGGGATGAATAGCGTTCCTGCGAGAGGCGTGCGGCCGGTGAGGACATTGGGCCAGCATGTTGCTGGCACCAACCCAGATCCAACGCCCTATGAAGCACCCCCACGTCACGTTCGTTGCCGTCGCATTGCTCGCCAACACCGCCTTGGCCCACGGCCGAAACGCGACGCTCACCCGAAGGCCTCCGAACACACCGTAACTCCCCGCGCGCAACTGTGACTTAGCGCAGTGGCACGCAAAAAATCCTCGGGGCACTGCTGGCCGGACGCGGGCGACTGCTGGTCGCCGATTTCCGCGGCAACGAGGTGGCCATAGTGCGTAGCCAATGCAACGCGCAGGCTGGCATCGCCCGCGCGCCAAAGGAGATCCTAGCGCCCCACCTCGAGACGCTGAGGCAGGCAAATCCGCACTAGAGTGAGGCCTAGCCGCCGGTCACGGTGACGTTCCGCCAAATCCCGAAGGTACCCGTGTGCAAGCCATCCGGACCAGCTTGCGCCCCGACGCCCCAACGCATTTCTTCGGGCAGATCGCGCGGCAAATCGACCTTCCAACTGTGGTCGGCGAGCTTGATTGTCAACTTGCGGCCCTCGCCCTTCACCTCGAACGGCACGTCCTTGCCGGCCTTCATCGACGACTCATTGCCGCGACTGACGACGCGCCGCTCGTTGCCTTTGCTGCGATGATCTAACAGCCTCCAGCCAGTCCCAGCCGTCAACGCGAGCGAATAGAAGCCAGCGTCGGAATGCGCGAACAAGAAGTTCATCTGCTGCGTCTTGCCGGCGTGGATGAACACCGTGCCCTTCGCGTGAAATGCACCGCCGGGCACAGTCTTGGCCGCCAACGCTGTCGCGGTGTTGCTGGCGAACGCGCGTTGCCGCCACTCATCACCGAACAACCACAACGAGCGAATGCGTTCGTCCCACCTGATCGCTCGTTTGTTGACGTCAGCGACGAACTCGTCACCCAGCGATCCCAGCAGGCGATCCGCGACCCTCTGCACTTTGCCCGCGTAGGCCGAACCAGCACCTGTAGCGCGAACCGCCTTGGCCATCTTCAGCATCTTGTCCGGATGCGTGGCGGCCACGAACTCATAGAACGCAATGCGCGCCGCGTAGCGATCGCGCATGTCGAGGTCTTGGGTACGGTCTGCCAACAACGCGGGCACATTCGGCATGTCGCCTGCGGCAACCAACCGCCGCACGCGCCACCACCGCTGCGTGAAGAACGGCTGCTCTCCCATCTTGGGATGTAACTGGCGCAACGCTTGCTGGGCCGTCGTCGCGGCCAGGCCGTCATGGAACCAGCCGGGGTGGCCACGAAAGTTGGGACAGAGTTCGAAGCGAACGATGTGGCACGCCTCCCACGCAAGCATCACCTGGGTCTGCAGCGGCAGGCCATGCTCGGCGAGAAGGCCATCGTCGCTCGGTGGTTGCATCGCGACGTGGGCGCTCTTGCTGGCCCAATGCGACATCGCCTGGTTCGGCCCAAACATGCCACCAGTCAACCGCTGGTCCGCTTTGAGGTAGCCGTCAACATCGCGATACAAAACGACTGACAGCTTCTTCTTCGGCTTGGCCTTCTCGATTCCGAACGCGGCGCAAACCAGCGACCAAACCGGCTCGACAACGCCCAGAGCCTGCTTCGCCATGCGCTCGTCGCCACCTTCACAGGTCACCGTGAAGTGCTTGCCGCTGACGGTAGGTGCTTGGGCAATCACCTCTTGCACCAGCAGTAGTGACGGTGCCAACCAGAGCCAATTCCCCCACGGCTTCGTCATATGTATGCGCCTAGGACTTGCCGTCGCGATTCGAACTACCAGGACTTTGGTCGATGAGTTCTTTGGGCAGCCTACGCAAATTGCCGTCACGGCCGACGCATGCGAGCTTGGTGCTGCCCGTGGCGCAGACTTCGCCATCCGACTCGCGCCGCGCTTCGTATCCGAGCACGATCGCGGCACGCCCCGACGACTCCACCCGCACGCGAATCGCCACGATTTCGTCGTAGTCGACCGATTTGTGATAGCGGCACAAGAACTCGACAACCTGCAGCAAGTCGCCGGCATCCTCGATTTCGCGATAGGTGCGGCCGCGCTGCCGCATCCACTCCGTGCGCGCTTCTTCAAACCACGCGACGTAGCTACCGTGATGGGCAACAGCCATACGATCCGTCTCGCAATAGCGAACGCGCACTCGGTGCGCCGGTTCTTCGAACTCAGTCATCTACCAACAACGGTAACGCGTTCGCGTCAGCGCTCCAGACGTTCACGCGCAAGCTCGAGTGCAACTTGCGATGGCGGGCGATCGACAGCCCGCGAACGCTGCAGGATTTCCCGAGTGGTCACGCCGATTCGGTGCAGGCGCTCCGGGGTGATGCGCTCTCGCTGCAGATTCCAGATCGCGCCCTGGATCAACGCGCCGGCGTTGGCGATAAAATCGGGCACGACCGGCACCGAGCGGCGGTGCATGGAGTCGGCCGCCGCGGCGTTGCCGAACACGTTGTTCGCGGCGCCGCAGACGCCGCGCGCTGGCAGTGAGGCCGCGACCGGTTCGGTGAGCACGCCACCAAGAGCGCATGGCGAAAAGATGTCACAGGCAGTCTGTGTCACCTGATCGGACGAGATCGCGGTCGCGCCACAGTTCTGAACCGCGTGCTCAAGCCGCGACGGGACCACGTCAAACACCGACAAACGCGTGCCGAGCGCCGCCAGTCGTTCGCACAATCTCATGCCGACGGCACCGAGTCCCTGCACGACGCAGTGCAAATCCGACGGCTGCGCGCCCAACTCTTCGGCCAGTGCGAGCCACGCCGAGAGCACGCCATCGGCGGTCGCCGCCGCCAGGTCGCCGGGGCCATCGGCGGCATCGGTCGCCACAAAGCGCGTTTCTTCGCCCACCCATCGCAAATCTGCGGCTGTCGTGTTGACGTCGGGCCCGGTGTAAAACGCCCCGCCCAACTGCTCAACGGTTCGCCCAACGAGGCGGTAAGCACTCTCGCGATCGAGTCCAGGATGATCGAGGATCACCGCCTTGCCACCGCCAGCTGGCACCTCGCAAAGGGCACACTTGTGGGTCATCGCCCGCGCCAGCGCCACGACGTCGGCCATCGCCGCCTCGTGGGATGCGTAGGCCCAGCGCCGAATGCCGCCGTGGGCCGGCCCCAGCTTGGTGCTATGAACCACCACGATCGCTTCGGCAGAGCTCTCAGGGTCCTTCACCACCAAGACTTGCTCACACTCAGCAGCCAGAGAATCACGCATCAGACGACAGATTGTGGCATCCAAGGCAGGTTGCGGGAAGGATGATGCCTGATCCCCCCTCCAAGCACCGCAATGAATCGTTCGATTGCCCTAACGCCCGTCCTCCTTTCGGCCCTGCTCGCCGCCTGTTCAACCGGCGCCCCGGCGCGCCAAGATAAGGCTCCTGGCTTGGTCAAGCGACAAGAGGACCTCAAGGCGCTGGAAATCAAGCAGAAGAGCTTCCAGGCGACCCTGATCCGACTGGACCAAGCGATCGACGAATACGTGACCGCGCTCGCCAACCGAGGCGACCAGCGAGCGGACGACCAAGCGGAGAAGCTGTTCAACCACCTGCGCAGGGAAGTGCTCGACGAAGGCCCCCGCCCCAAGTCCCCAAAGGGCACAGCCGTCCGCCGTAAGGGCTACGTCTTCGCGCAACTCAAGGCGCTGGCGATCGATGGCACCTACCCCGATCGCCAGGCGATCGCACTGGCGGCGCTCGGCTTTTCTGGCCGCGCGGATGTCATGAACGACATCTTGCAAGGAGCCCGAGTGGAAGACCCGTACGTCGTCGACCACGCAGTGCTCGGACTCGCGATCCTGCGCTCGCGCGACACGCCGCCACACGTACTGGCTGCCATCGCGGAGAACCCCAAGCACCCCGAAGACGGCCGCGTGCAAGCAGCCTGGGCGCTCTACCGCGTGCAGACTTCGTGCCTCGACCAAAGCGAGATCGCCAAGATCTGGGCACGCCACCTCGGCCCGATGCGCAAGGAACTGCCGCCTGGCGTCATCGTGACCGCGATCCGCGGCCTTGGCTTGACGACCGATCCGGAAAACGCCGCCCTAGTCGTGCCGATGCTCAAGAACCCAACGCCGCGCATTCGCATGTCGGCAGCATTGGCTCTCGGTCGCATGAATGCACAGGACCACTGGCAAGACTTGCTGGCACTGCTAAAGCCGCAAGAGTCCGTGCAGAACGTTCGCTTGAGCGCGCGCAAGGCACTTGCTCGTCTCGCCGGCAACCACGACTACGGCTACGACGTCGCCGCGTGGCAGAAGGTGTTTGAGCGCGACAGCAAGAAGTGGCCTGAATAGCGACTCGAGAAGCGCGGACATAACGCATCAGGCCGCAGTCGCATCAGGCAGCAGTCGCATCAGGCAGCAATTGACTGCCCCCCGCTTGCCGTTCAAGTAGCTGACCAGTACGACCTTACCCGTGGCAGTACAAGCTCGTAGACGGCTGCGCGTGGTGACCGCGATTGGCTGCATCGGCATCGCGAGCCTGGTTTCGTGTGGCCCCGATGCTGCACCGGTCGATCCAAGCGAAGGCCTGGCAGGGGGTTCGCCGACGAACCCCATCGCTAGTCAAACCACCAATGCGCAGGGCCCGCCACCAGGTGCGCGCAATGTCGACCGAAAGAGCATGGTCGCCGACAAGTTGGTCGCAGCCATTCTCAACGAATGCCACCCATCGCTAGGCCAGCGAATGAGCCAGGTCAAGGTCGCGGTCACGTTGCCAAACAAGCGACGCCTGCTAGTGCAGGCGGATCTGCCGGATCGCGCCCGTGTCCAAGACGGCAAACGCAACCACCTCTGGGTCGACCAGAAGGTCTACCGACTCGATGATGCGGCGACCGAAACCGCAGCCGAGATCAAGGCGAATCGCGCCCGTATCCAACCACTGGTGCGCATGGTCGACGCAATCGCATTCGGCCCGCTCTACCGCGCCATCAAGTGCCACCGTGAAGGCGACGACTTTGTACTAACCGATAAGGACGGTGGCGCGACAACCTTGCAACTGCATGCCAACACGTTGCTACCGAGAGCACTGATCTACGCGGACAGCAAGGCCGTGCGCTTTGATGACTACCTGCGCACCAAAACATCGTGGGTCGTCAAGAAGGCAACCCTCGCGCCACTCGGCACGTGCGAGACGTTCTTCGAAGACGGCGGTTTAGTGTTCTCGAGTGACTTCTTCACACCGCCAGGAGCAAGCAGTCAGGTCAAAGCCGGCGAGCAGATCCGCATAACGTCACCGGGTATAGTTCGCGAAAGTGAATCGCCGATCCCGATCACGGTCATCGGCAAAGCGGCGCAATGGGTCGTGCTCGCAACTGGCGATGACTGGGCGCTGCGTCATGAGATGTATGCACCGGTGCATGCCGAACTCGAAGATCAGAACCAGCGCATCTTCGGCTTCCCGATGATCTGGGAAAGCGATGGACAGACCTTGTTGGGCGTGCCGTTCCGCCAGCGCGACAACGGCAAGGCGTTGAATGCACCCGGTGAGTGGAACATCGCAAGTAGCCCCAAGACGCAACTATTGGTCGTTTACCCGCCATCTGGCAGTGTGGCCGAACGCATTCTCACAGGCACCGCGCAACTGCAACGGTCCGTTGCGAATCGCAAACTGAAGATGATCGGCCCCATCGTCGCGCAACCGTTTGTGCACCTACATGAAGGCGCGCCGACCAAGAGCAAACTCGCCAACTGCAAGGTGCGTATATCCGTGCGCATCGAGTCACCATGATGATTCCGACCCCCTCGCCGTTCGCCCGCCACTGGGATCTCGATCCCGAAGTCATCTTCCTCAATCACGGTAGCTTCGGCGCATGCCCGCGCGTCATCATGGAGCGACAGCACGAACTGCGGCGCGAGATGGAAGCGCAACCGCTCCGGTTCTTGCACCACACAATCGAAGAGCGCATCGATGCATGCAAACCGCGGTTGGCACAACTGGTCGGATGTGACGTTGAAGATCTCGCGCTTGTCGCCAACGCGACGACCGGGGTCAACACTGTGCTGCGTTCGCTGACGTTTGCCGAGGGCGACGAACTACTCGTCACCGATCACGAATACAACGCCAGCCGCAACGCGCTCGAATACGTCGCGGCAAGAAGTGGTGCACGCATCGTCGTCGTAGCCGTGCCGTTCCCGATCGTCGACGCCAGCCAGATCGTCAACGACATCGTCAGCAAGGCGAACGATCGCACGCGCCTGTGCTTGATCGATCACGTCACCAGTCCGACCGGCGTCGTCATGCCCGTCGCTGAGATTGTTGCGGCATTGAACGAGCGCGGCATCGACACGCTCGTCGACGGCGCCCATGCGCCCGGCATGTTGCCACTCGATCTCCGCCAACTGAACGTGGCGTATTACACCGGCAACTGCCACAAGTGGCTGTGCACGCCGAAGGGTTCGGCACTGCTGTTCGTTCGCCGCGATCGCCAAGAGCCGATTCGCCCGCTGTCGATCAGCCACGGCGCCAACGCCGAGCGAAGCGATCGCTCGCGGTTCCGCCTCGAGTTTGACTTCACCGGCACCAACGACTTCACCGCCTTGATGTGCATCCCGGATGGCATTGCGTTCCTCGAATCGCTGCTGCCGGGCGGCTTCGAGGAACTGCGCCAACACAACCACAACCTAGCGATCGCCGGCCGCAATCTGCTGTGCGAAGCACTCGGCACCAAGCCGCCCGCACCCGAGTCGATGATTGGTTCGCTGGCCTCGATAATCCTGCCAGATCCGGACCCAGCAGGAGCCCCCATGATGGCGGGCGACCCCATGCAAGCCGTTCTGTGGGAACAATATAAGATCGAAGTCCCGGTGATGAACTGGCCCCACCCGAAGCTTCGCTTGCTGCGAATCTCGCCGCAGATCTACAACAGCATCGAGCAATACGACTATCTGGCGAAGGCGCTTCAAACGATCGTTTGAAACAATCGTTTGATTGAGTAGGTTGGCCTATTGATGGCCAAGCCAGAGACCAAAGACCAGATCCTCAACGCAGCTGAAGACTTGTTCGCCGAACAAGGCTTCGCGGCAACCTCACTGCGCCAACTGACGGCGCACGCCGGCGTCAACCTCGCCGCGGCCAACTACCACTTCGGTTCAAAGGACGATTTGGCGAAGGCGGTGCTGCAGCGTCGTATTGAACCAATCAATCGCGAGCGACGGCAACGGCTCGACAACATGAGCCAGCCACCAACGATCGAAGCGATCGTGCGCGCGTTCATCGAGCCGGCACTGCGCAACCAGCAAATGGACCCGGGTGCACTGCCAGAAAGTCGCGGTGCCGGTCTGTGCCGCCTGCTAGGTCGCATCAGCGTCGAACAGCCCCTATTTCTCCAAGAGTTCATGAGCGAGCAATTCGGCGAACTAGGCAAGCGTTTCGTCGCCATGCTCAGCGAAGCGGCTCCGGGCATTGCAGCCGAAACACTGTGGTGGCGCATGCACTTCACGGTCGGCGCGATGGCACACACCCTGGCGAACGCGCATGTAGTCGGGCAAGTATCACTCGGCGCGTGCGATGCCAACGACCACGAAGGCACCCTCAAGCAACTGACCGCGTTCGCGATTGGCGGCTTCTCCGCCGCCGAGGTGTCACGATGATTCGATCCAAGAGTAAGACGTTCTTGGCGGCAGGCGTGCTGTGCGCGTGCGCTGGCGATCCCCCACCACGTATTGATGACAACCTCGGCATCGCGGTTCCGGCCCAGTGGTCGGACAGCGCGACCAGCAGCAAGCCCAGCGACGCGACGGCCAAACCGCCGCAAATCGACTGGTGGCGCGACTTCGGCGACGAACGGCTCGACACGCTGATCGCAACGGGTCTCGCCAACAACCCAAACATGCGCGCCGTGATCGCTCGCTTGCAGGTCGCCACTGCGACCCACGCGATTGCCGGTGGCCCGCTGCTGCCCGAAGTCGACCTCAACCTACAGAGTGATCGAGCCCGACGATTGTTCATCGGCTTCCCATTCGGCGGCGGCGGCGTGCCCAGTTCGACGGTCACCACGTATGGCTTGTCGCTGGGCGTGCGCTGGGAACTCGACGTCTGGGGTCGCCTGCGTGACGCCGACTCGGCGGCACTCGCTGACCAGCAAGCAGCGGTGCACGACATCCACGCCGCGCAGATGAGCCTCGCGGCGCAAATCTGTCGGGCATGGTTCGCAGCGATTGAAGCGCGCCAACAACTCGAACTATCCGCCGCCACGGTGAAAACGTTCGAGACAACGCTAGCCGACGTAACCGATCGCTTCCGACGCGGCGTGCGGCCGGCGCTCGAAGTGCACCAAGCTGCGACCAACTTGGCCAACGCGCGTGCCAGCGCAGCGCGTCGTCGCGACCTGCAGCAACGCTCCATGCGCCAACTCGATGTGCTTGTCGGTCGCTACCCCAATGGAAAACTGGCGCTCACCAAGGCACTGCCAGCAGCCCTGCTACCAGTACCTGCAGGTTTACCAAGCGAACTGCTGCAACGTCGCCCGGACCTGCGGGCGGCCGAACGGCGCGTCGCGGCAGCCGGTTGCCGCGTCAGTTCCGCCGAAGCCGCTCTCTACCCTCGCTTGTCGTTAACAACGAGCGGCGGTTCCCAGAGCCTAGACCTCGAAGACCTAGTCGACACCGACTTCCGCGTCTGGAGTATCGGAGCCAACCTGTTGGAACCACTGTTCCGGGGCGGCGCCTTGCGCGCAGAGGTTCGTCGCCAGCAGGCGCGCCGCGCCGAAGCCTTCGCCAACTACGGCAACGCAGTGCTGATCGCCTTTGCCGAAGTCGAAAACATCCTCAGCAGTGACGGGCAACTAGCGGACCGCCAGAACAGCCTCAATGCAGCAGCGAAACACGCAGCACTGGCCCGCGACCTGGCACGCAAACGTTGGCAACTCGGTCTAACAGACTTCCTGACCGTCGCCGACGGCCAACGCCAGGCATTCCAAACCGAATCAGCTCGCATCACCGCCGACCGCGAACGAGTCGACAACCGCATTGATCTGCTGCTCGCGCTTGGCGGCGGCTTTGGCGACGAAGCCACTGGAGAATCCCGATGAAACACCTCCGCCTGACACTCCAGATCCTGTTGCCCGTGATGACCATCGTCGGAGGTAGCTTTCTCGCCAACTGGATCATGAACAACAAGGCGGCACCGCTCGTACAAGCGGTAGCCAACGACGGTCCACTCGTGCGTGTGCAAGTCGCCACGCTCAGCAACGAACAATTAGACGTGATTGCGCGCGGATCAGTGGAAGCGCTGCGCACGGTGGACCTGGCCGCCGAAGTCGGCGGCCGAATCATCAAGACCCACCCCGCCTTGCGAGCCGGCGGCACGTTCACCCCCAACGACGTGCTCGTGGAGATTGACGCAACCGATTACGAGTTGCTGATCACCCAGAAAATGGCCGCGGTAGCGCGCGCCGAGTTGCGCCTGATGCAAGAGCAGGCCGAAGCGGCTGCTGCCGTGAGGGCGTGGGAACAGATCGAAGGCAACGCTCCGATTGACCGGCTAGCCCGGCGCGAACCGCAGATTCGCGATGCGAAGCTCGCAGTCGCATCAGCTCAGGCGCAACAGAAGCGCGCCGAAACCGACGCGCGACGAACCCGCGTGCAACTACCGTTCTCCGGGCGCGTGCGCAGCGTGCATGCCGACATCGGCCAGACCGTGCAACGCGGCCAGCGCCTAGCGGTCGCTCTCGACACCAGCGAACTCGAAGTGCGGTTGCCCATCCCACTGCGCGAAACGGCATTCGTCGATCTGCCACTCGGCGATCGAACCGATGACGGACCAAAGGTCGAGATAACCGCGGACTTCGCCGGCGCACCGTGCACTTGGCAAGGTTCGATCGTGCGTATCGAAGGCGAGATCGATCGTCGCACTCGCCAACTCACGGCAATCGCACGCGTCACCCGCACGGCGGACTCGCAACCACTGCTAGTCGGCATGTTCGTCGAAGCACGCATCCTCGGCCGCGAAGTACAAGATGTCTTCCGCGTACCGAGTTCGGCACTGCATTCCGGTGACCACATCTGGATCGTGGAAGCCGTCGAGGACGACACCGCCGACAACATCAAAACGACCTATCGCCTTCGTGACCGCGTCGTCACGGTGCTGCGCACCGAGCGCGACCACGCAATCTTAAAGGACGGCCTACAAGCTGGCGAGCAGGTGTGCCTAAGCAGCCTGCAAGCGCCCGTCGACGGCATGAAGGTGCGCATTCGCGAACCGAAGAACCAAACGGCCGGCAACATGGGAGGCAAATAACGATGGGCCGCGACCCATCGATCCCGACCGAGGAGGGCAAGGGATTCTTCGCCATGTTCACGCAGAACCACGTCGCTGCGACGCTGCTGGCGGCGGCCTTCGTAGTCGCCGGCATCACCGCACTGATGACGGGGCGCATCAAACGCGAAGTGTTCCCTGAGATCACCCCGAACATCGTGAGCATTGCCGTCATCTATCCGGGAGCCACCCCTACAGAAGTCGAACTGGGCGTGTGCCAACGCATCGAAGAAGCCGTCGCCAGCATCACCGGTGTCGACAAGGTCACCGCGAGCGCCGCCGAAGGATCGGGTTCGGTCATCGTCGAGACGCTGCAGGACGCCGACGTCAATCGCGTGCTCAACGACATCAAGAATCGAATCGACGCCATCAGCAACTTCCCGGCTGAGATTGAACAACCGATCGTCTCGCGCTTGGTGGTCCGCAAGGAAGTCATCAACGTCTCGATCTCCGGTGAGATCTCCGAACTATCGTTAAAGCGACTCGCCGAACGCACACGCGACTCACTGACGGACCTTGCTGAAGTCAGCCAAGTCGAACTGGCAGCAGTGCGCGACTACGAAGTCTCCATTGAAATCGGCGAAGAAGCGTTGCGACGCCATGCGTTGACGTTCGACCAAGTTGCCAATGCCATCCGACGTGGCAGCCTCGATCTGCCGGCCGGCGCCATCAAGGCGAGCGAGGGCCAAACCTTGTTACGCATTCAGGGTCAGGCCTATCAACAGGAGGATTTCGAAAAGATCAGCGTGCTGACCCAACCCGATGGCAGTGAAGTGCTGCTCGGCAGCATCGCTACGGTCATCGACGGGTTTGCCGACCAAGATCTGCAGACGCGCTTCGATGGCACGCCAAGCGCGTTGCTCAAGGTCTTTCGAGTCGGCAACCAAGACGCCATCGTCATTACATCGGCGGTCAAGAAGTGGGTCACAGAGCGTGGCCAGGACATGATGCCCGACGGAGTCAGCATGACGACGTGGCGCGACGAGTCAGTCATCCTGAAGGGCCGCATCGACCTGTTGATGAAGAACGCCGGGCAAGGACTCATCCTGGTGTTCGTGATCCTGACGCTGTTCCTGCAACTGCGTTTGGCGATCTGGGTCGCGATCGGCATTCCGGTCGCGTTCCTCGGGGCCGTCGCCTTCATGCCGATGGCGGACGTGTCGATCAACATGATCTCGCTATTCGCCTTCTTGCTGGTGCTCGGCATCGTCGTCGATGACGCAATCATCGTTGGCGAAAACATCACGCGACATCGACGCCTCGGCGCCAGCCCCATGCTGGCATCGCTACGCGGCGCCCGAGAAGTGCGCTACCCAGTGTTCGCATCGGTTTTAACGACCATTGTCGCTTTCCTCCCCATGCTGTTCTCGGTGCCGGGATCCGATGCACAGGTATGGCGGGTGATCCCGTTGATCGTGCTGCCGGTCCTGGCACTCAGCCTGATCGAATCGCAGTTGTGCTTGCCTTCGCATCTTGCGTTGATGAGCGACAGCAATCCTGCGCGCCCGTGGCTCGGCAGCCGCATCCTCGGCTGGGCACAAGCCCACGTGCAAACGATGCTCGAATGGGTCGTCAAGCGAATCTACCAACCCGCTCTCGAGACGTGCTTGCGCTGGCGCTACACAACGGTTTCGACCGCCGTCGTGATCCTCGCCGTCGTTGCGGCGATGGTCGCCGCGGGCAAGCCACGCTTCGTGTTCTTCCCGACCGTCGAAGGCGACAACATCGTAATCGCCTTAACGATGCCACAAGGCACGCCCCTGGAAACGAGCGCCAAAGCGATCGCGGCCATCGAACGCCAGGCGCGCGAGGTTTGCGCGGAATATGACCAAGCGCGTCCGAGTGACGACAAACTACTGCAACACATGCTCGCCACCGTTGGCTCGCAGCCGTATGCCCGTGAACAAGCTCGCAACGGCGGCAATCGGGACGCGCAATTCCAGTCGGGTTCGCACCTCGGTGAGCTGAACCTGCAGCTACTACCATCCGAACGCAGAGACCCGTCGTCCGACGAGATCATGTCAACGCTGCGTGAACGCGTTGGCACGATTCCAGATGCAGTCGAGCTAACTTACACGACTTCGTTCTTCAGCACCGGCAAGGACATCGACCTCGAGCTCTACCACGCCGACATGGACACGCTGCGCGCTGCCATTTCAGATCTCGAGTCCGAACTGCGCGCGATGCCCGAGATCAAGGATGTGACCAACTCGTTCCGACTCGGCAAGCGCGAACTCGAACTGCACATCAAGCCGTCAGCCGAACCTCTTGGACTGCGACAGGCCGACCTCGCGCGCCAAGTGCGCCAGGCATTCTACGGCGAAGAGGCGCAGCGCATCCAGCGTGGCCGCGACGACGTCCGGGTCATGGTTCGCTACCCCGAGGAAGAACGCAAATCGCTCGCCGACCTCGACAACATGCGCATTCGCACAGCGAACGGCGATGAGGTGCCGCTGCGCATGGTCGCGGACACCGTCAGTGGCCGCTCGTTTTCAACGATCACGCGCGTCAACCAGAAGCGCTCGCTGCGCGTCAGTGGTGAAATCGATGAGAACGACCCCAATGCCGATGCCACGGCGATCAACGCCCGCTTGCGCGACGTGGTCATGCCATCGATCGTGGCGCGCTACGACGGTCTTTCGTGGCGCTTCGAAGGCGACCAGAAGAAGAAGACCGAACTGCTGATTGCGCTGGCAGGTGGTTTCGCGATCGCCTTGTTCGCGATGTATGCGCTGATCGCGATCCCACTGCAGTCGTTCTTGCAGCCGCTACTAATCATCACAGCCATTCCGTTCGGATTCGTCGGCGCCGCACTCGGCCACATGCTGACCGGCTACGACCTAAGCATCCTGTCGATGTTTGGAGTGATCGCGCTGTCGGGCATCGTCGTCAACGACAACATCGTATTGGTCGACTGGATCAACAGACGTAGACGAGATCACGACTCGTTGCTTGAGGCCGTTCGCACGGCCGGCGCCGCACGCTTCCGCCCGATCCTGCTGACATCGCTGACAACGTTCTTCGGGCTACTGCCGCTGCTGCTGGAAGAGAGCATGCAAGCGCGCTTCTTGGTGCCCATGGGCGTCTCACTCGCGTTCGGTGTGTTGTTCGCGACGTTGATCACTTTGGTGCTAGTGCCATGCCTATACCTGATACTTGCCGACTTCACTGACGGGGCAGCTAATGGCTGGAGATGGCTTTACGGGAGCCGCACTGAGACCATCGCAAAGCCCGGCAGCCAGCTTCCGGGCTAGGACAAACCCTCGGCAAGAACGAGCACATCCTTGGGCGCGACGGTCACGACACCGTCATCACCGCCAACGCCTGCTTGCTGCCATTGCGACACGACAATGCCTGCAATTCACCCAGGATCTGGTCGGCGGAACGACGCGTCGAGATCGCAGGCAAGGTCGTTTAGACCTACGAATCGGTTCACGAAACTCGCAGACACGTTTGTCCTGATCGAAGGCACCGGCCACAGTAGGCGCATGGTCGCCCGAAGTACGATCGTGCTCGCTGGCGCGACACTGCTCAGTTCCGCAATCGCTATCTGGTGGCAGTTGGGACCACGTATCACCAACGAGTTCTCGATCGGTGATTTGGGCGAACCAGCCGTCGGCGTGCGAGACCTGGCAGCCGGTCTCGGGCGACTCAGCGGCGGTGCCATCTCCAATGCCTTCGTCGAGCACAACACCGCGCTGTCCGGCAAAGCAGGCCGGTATTCCTCAGCCGGCAGCCACCATGGTCGCCCCGGAGAACGCGAACCATGGCAAGCGGAGTTCCGCCAAGGTCCGTGGGCACCCATCGAGCAGCAGCTCTTTGACCGGGACCTGCGCATGCGCTCGGGCAGCAAGTTACTGAGCTACTCGGTCGCCATGCGCGGCGCGATCACGAACGACGGCAGCCAATGGCTGTTCGCGCCGCAGGTCTTGGGAACAGGCGAGGACTTCAGCTTGCTCGCAGACTGCCATTTCTTCCCAATGTCGCGAGCATTAACGGTGACCATCACCGAGAGAATCGGCACAGAACAGCCGAGGAGCTACTCCGTCGTCTATGAAGTCGACTTCGACGGCGAACTGCGATTGCGGCTTCGCTGACCAGGCCGCAAGGAAGGCGGGCGCACGATAGCTAGCCGAGTCGCCGACTGCGGTTACTTGGCATGCGGCGGCAATAGCGGCAATAGCGATTCGACGCCGGCAACCATTCGCACCGCGCCGGCAGCGCGCAACCGATCCATGTGCGACTCGGCGCCAAAACCGCGCGGCAGTACCGCGAACGGCACTACTCCGGCACCCTTTGCGGCAGCAACATCACTCGGATTGTCGCCCAGCATCCAAGCGGCCTCCTTGCCAAGTTGCTGCAGCGCGAAGTTCACCGGATGCGGGTCCGGCTTACACGGCCGCTCTTCACTGCCGACCACGACACTGATGAACGGTAGAAAGCCGTGCTCATCAAGCGCCGACTCGGCGAGACGGCGCGGACAAGTAGTAACCACAGCGATCGGAAACCGTGCTGCGACGGCCTGCACATCTTCGACGTTGGCAATGGCCTTACGGCTACCAATGTCGGCGAGCACTCCATCGAGATCGAATATAATCGCTTCCGGAGCGATCGCCGCACGCACCGCACGTTCCAGGCGTTCGACGGCCGCCTCCGGGACATGCAGCGTCGTACCACTGATCCGGGCGCGGTAACCGAACGACACCAAGACCGCGCGCAGCCAATCGCTATCGCCGCCCTTCAATTCGAATCCGCCGCCGTCGCCAACGAGCAGTTCCACGCCCAAGGCACGCAACGAATCCGACACTATTTAGCCCGATCTCCCAAGGCCTGCCAGATCGCCTCGAACTGCTTGGCCGCATCACCGGCAAGCACATCCGCAAACGCAGTCTTGCCGTTGTTGTCTGCATACTTCGGCATGCGGGCATCGGGATCTAAGCGGGTCGGATCGGCAAGCCAACGGGTGTAGTACTCATGCCGCAAGCGCTTGCGGGCCGTCACCAGGTTGATGCCTTCGCGCTCGAACACCTGCTCCGCCTTCTTGTTGCCGACAGCATGACATTGCACACAGCCAAAGCCGGTGCCCTGCTGCAGCAAGCGCCCACCGTGCATCGCCAAGTTGGCGCCGCCGGCACGAATCGGTTCATCCTTCGACAAGTAGCCATGTTCGCGTACGAGGCCATCAGCCAAAGCAGCGCCGTGCGTTTCGAACTTGGGCATGCGCGCCGTCAACCACGGACGTGGCGACGGTAGGTCGCCAAGCACGAACTTGCGGAGCCATGACGGTTGCAACTTGGCGCCAACCCAGGTCAGCGACGGCAGACCTTGCGCGACCGGATCCTGTTCCGGTGGCAGTGGTTCGTCTTCGGACCACTTCTCGGCGAGTTGCGCCCATGTCGAGGCCTGACCATCGAGTGCGTGGCACGCAGTGCAGCGCTCGGCAACAACCTGGCGCGATCCAAAGTCGAGGGGCGACTTGCGGAACGGCACCTCGTTCGCGAACGGCAAGAACGCACGCAAGGCATCCCGATCTTGCTCAGCCAAGTGGTGATCCGGCGCGTCCCCACCCGGTTTCTCGGCAAGACAACCGCGCTTTGGCTTCAAGTTGCGGTAGCGCGGGAACACCCGGTCGACTGGTGGGATGTCTTCACCAAACGCGTGGCACAGGAAGCAACCATACTTACGCACCAATCGGCGGCCCTTCTTTTCATCGCCGTTTTGAACCGGCAACGGCGCTGCGTCCTTGAGCAAGTAGGCGGCCAGATTCCCCGCGTCTTCGACCGACACCTTGAGGTTCGGCATGCGCACATCGCTGTAGTGCGCCGACGGATCTTGCAAGTAGGCCACCAAGCCACTGGCGTGCCACTTCTCCTTAACGAAGGCGAGGTGGATACGATCGCCATGCTCGGCGTCTTTCTCCGTCTCGTCGGTGCGCGTATGGCACGCAACACAACCGAGTTCGCGGTAGCGTACTTCGCCATCCTCAACTTGTTGCTTCGCGAAGCCCGCGTGCGGTTGCGGTTGGCCAAGCGTCACGAGGTAACTCGCTAGGTCCACGGCATCGGAACCAGCCAACGGGAACTTCGGCATGGTCGCGTCGGGGCGGACCTCGTGCGGGTCCTTCATCCACTTGGCCATCCACCCCTGATGGACTCGCGCCCCAACCAAACGAAGGTCGGGACCAGTGCGATCGAGTTCGAGGTAGGCGGAGTCCGCCAAACGGAGTTCGTCGTAGTCGTGACAGCGCGCGCAACGACGCTCGACAAATAACTGATGGCCGTGGCGCAGTTGCTCGCCAGCGACGACCGCCGCGTCGGTCACTGGATACGACATCAACTCCGGCGCAATCGGCTCGAAACCAAAGTCGAAACCGGACCAGAACACCCGCAGTTCGCCATCGCCACGCGCCGCACTTTCGAACTCGAGTTTGATGTCGTTGCCACCCTTCTTCAACCGCACGGCTTTTTCGGTCTCGAGCGACTTCCGCAAACTGAGCGATCCCTCGAGCGCGACCTTGCCATTGACCGTCAACTTCACCTTGCCGCGACCATCGAGATGAAACTTCATCCGGTCGCGCGCCGGCAACGTCACCATGACTTCGTAAGTCGCACGGAACGCACCAACCGGCAAGAACGGTGTAGGCGTCTCGCCGCGGTCTACGGCCAACGACAGCAATCGCGCACGCTGGCTGTGCCGCACCTGATCGCCGCGCACGGTCTCAAACGTGACTTTGGCACCGCGAGCCAAGGCTCCCTGCGGAACCGGCGCTGCCAGCGCTGCCTCCGCAGTTGCCGGCACTGCCTCACGGAACCCGGTTGCTGTCAACAGTGTGGCCACCAAGGCCCAGGCACCCGCCAACGTAGAACGAACTCGCATGGCTTAATTTGCCTTCGGGAAGCCCGGGTCCTTCTGCAGGTTATGGATCGAGTTGTGCAACTCGCCACGCATCGGTCGGCCATCCTTCGTATCGAGATCCCAGGTGATTTTCATCTGGTGCACCGGACGCATACCTTCGATCGCCAAGAACACCGTGCGGCCATCACTCGACAACTTGCTCGACGTGACCTTCAGCGAGTCGCGATTCGGCTTACCTCGCGCAATCTTGCGATCGGGGTGCAATAGCGAAACCTCGGGCGAGCCGTAGTTCTGCGAGTAGCGATAGTTCCAGATCTCAACGCCAAAGCTCTCAGCATCCGCGGCGATCTCTGCATCGAGCGCATCAGAGAACGTCAGGTAGACGCCCTTGTCACACGTGTTCAGGGCGACCGGCAAATCGAGCGGCAATCCGGTGCGGCGCACGCGGTGGAAACCACCTTCGCGCGCAGCGCTGGTCTGCCAACCCTTCAAGCCGATGACATACATCTCACCATCGATCGGCGAGAAGCGACCACGCATGCAACTCGACGAGTAGTTCGCCGGTAGACGCACAACGCCGCCTTGCATCTGGCCATTGACGCGCTCGGGCAACACGAGATAGGTCGAGCAGGTGCCGTAGGAGTTATGCAGCAAGCGACCCTGCAAGTCCTGCCAAGCAGCACCGGTCACCCACACCTGGCCACCGCTCGAGTTGTCGACTTCCATCGGCATCCAGCACAGCGGCAAGTCGGGTTGGTCCGGCACCGGCGAACGATGCGCAGTGTCCTTGACACCAGCGTAATAACCCGGCTTTTCGATCCAGTTGAGGCGGCAACGCGGCATATAGGTGCCTTCGTTGTCGCCGCTCGTGACGATGCCTTCCGGCGACACTCCGATGCCGTTCGGCGCGCGCATGCCGGTCGCAATCGTTTCGATCGTCGAACCATCCGCACTGACCTTCAAGATCGTGCCGTGGTGCGGCACGATCTTCATGAAGCCGCGACCACCAGGATTCACCGGCGCACCCTTGGTGAAGTAGAAGTTGCCTTCTTTGTCAGTCTGCAGATCGAACGCAAACTCATGGAACGCGGCCGTGATGTAGATCTGGTTGTTGAAGCACTCGTAGCGATCGGCTTCGCCATCGCCATTGAGGTCGATCAAACGCGTCAAGCCATCGCGACCGTGCACATACACGACGTCGTCAACGATGCGCAAGCCAAGCGGATCAAACAGGCCAGTCGCGAAGCGCTGCCATTCGAGGTTGCCAAGGCTCTCGTCGATCCCCGACACGATCCAAACGTCGCCATTCCACGTCGACACCGCGGCGCGGCCATCGCTGAAGAAGTCGAACGCGCCGGTGCGCATGCGCGAACCCCACGGGTTCTCGAACGGGATCGTGATCGTATCGACGGCGAACGGGCCGTCGTCAGCACCGCGCACACCCTTAGTGACGATCTTGCCACCCCAGCGCTTGTTGCCGGCGCCGAGCGGAATACCGGTCACGTTGCGCTTATTGGTCAACGTCGCCTCAGCTAGTTTGGCGTCTTGCCCGAGCGACGAAACCACCAACTGCAAGATCATCGTCTTGTCGTGCGGCGGCACACTCATCAAGATGCGGTTGCCGATGCTCGCAACCGTCGCGCCATCGCTACCGTGCAAGCCCACCATCACGCTGCGGCCATGAAGTGTCACCTTCGTCGCTGCCGCGTCCTGCTTCTGCTTGCCCTTTCCCTTCTTCTTCTCGGGCTCAACCTTCTCGAACCACTGCAAGGTCGCGGCGCGGACACCATCGCCAAAGTCCGTCTTGCCGATGGTTGCTTTGGCTCCGCCTTCTAGCACGACCATCTGCTGCGGCATCTTCGACGGACCGAGCTCCAAGGTCCGAACCAGCACAGCCTTGCCCTTGACGCCCTCCATCGCATACAGCTCGCGAACGTTCATGTCGCCGAGTCGATAGTCGATGACCACGTCATCGCCGACGCGACTGTGACCGCCAAACTGGCCCCACTCCGACGGCAACGGGCCGTGCGGAATCGGACGCGGATCGACGAAGCTGCCACTGCGCGCCCAACCTGGACCGGTTCCGGTCTCGGCGAGCTTGTTGCCCGCGCGCGATGGGAACGGTCCGTGCGAACCGTCATAGGCCGTGCCGCGCAAGCGCAGCCAACCATCCGTCCACGCAACCGACATGCGAAGCAGTTCGGTATCAAACGACACCGCGCCGCGGTCGCCGAGTCGAATGACCAAGCCCTTCTCAGTGGTGCCGCAGAGGCCACCACCATCAAAGGTCGTCATCAAACATGGACCGAAATCCATAGACTCAGGGAAACTCGCTTTTTGGGCGACGAGCGCCGAGGCAAGCAGAACGGGGACGACAGTTGCGTAAGGGATCCGCATGGTGAGTTGCGGATCTTACGGACTCAGGGCGCTTTGCGCCTACAGATCACCGCTCACGAACGAACTCTGCGCACAATAACTCTGTGACCTCACTCGGACTCGGGCCGAGAGACACCGGCAGTAACGCAGAACCGCAGGGCCTCCTCGACCGACATATCCAGTTCCTTCGCGTTGGCCTTGGGAACGATGACCGTGAAGCCGCCCAACTGGTAACTCATCGGGAAGTAGACCGCCAACTTGCCCTCGCCGATATCCGGATGGTCCTCAAACGCTTCGCGGGTCACGAAGCCGATCTGCTCCAGCCCCTCAGGCAAACGCACCAACACGACCCGGCGAAACGGCTTTTCCTCCGCACTTGAGACCAGGCGTGCAACGTCGACGAACATGCCGTAGACGAACTTGACGATCGGGATGCGCTCCAGCAGGTTCGTCAGGCGCCGGTAGATCTGCCGGACGATGAAAGAATACATCAGCAGGCCGATCACGAACACGAGCGCAATCGAGAGCACAAAGCCCATGCCCGGCCAATACTGCGCTTCGGGCAGCCTGAGCCAGTTGATAATGACGTGCCGCAACAGCGTCTCACCGCCGACCACGGCCCACGAGATCAACGCCCCGGTGGCTGCCAAGGGCAAGATGGCCGCCAGTCCGCGAAAGAACGTGCGCAGGGGTGGCCCGAAAATGCTGTGGCGGGCAACAGGACGCTGGGTGGGTTCCTTCATGGCTTTCGAATCATCAAGTCTTGCCCGGCGCTAGTGGCCCGCGCAAGGGAATGCCGTGTAGTGGCCGCGAGACAGCGACAGGTCTCCGACTCCTGTGTTTTACTGTTCAACGTAACAAATTAACATAAACCTAGCATCAGAAGCCTCGGAGCCGGAACCATGCATCCGGTATCCTTCTTGCTGTGTGGACCACCCTCACCTCGACGCGAGGAACCATGACGACGCAACGAACCATCTTTACCGTTCTTCTTGGACTGCTGATCACCCTGCCACTGTCCGCGCAACAGCGCAGTTCGACAGGTCGACCAAGCTCCCGCCCAGCGGCCCGCGCCCCAGTTCGTCAGGCTCCCTCTCGTCCGGCACCGCGTTCGCGCCCGGCACCGACGCGCCAAGCGCCTCGTTCCCGTCCCGCACCGACGCGCCAGGCACCGCGATCTCGTCCGGCGCCGACGCGTCAAGCACCGCGATCTCGTCCGGCGCCGACTCGGTCGGTGCCGCGATCCGTCCCGCGCGCAGCGCCCCGGCCAACTGCGCCCCGGCCAACCACGCG
>CALCZA010000096.1 GCA_937906475.1 uncultured bacterium | reverse complement strand
AGGCCGTCAACTTGTGACAAATTTATCGGTGCCTCTAGGTGTCGATGAGGTCTCCACTTGCTTGCGATGAGGTGTGGTGTAGAGCCGTGCAGAGCGCTGCTTGCATACGCTATACTTTTGGGCTGGTTGGAGGGCGCCTTACCCAGCGACCTATGCTTGCTTGGATTCGTGCGGTGTATGCCGTGGGGAAGTCGATTACGTCATGACTATCTTTCTCTTTCTAGTAGTGGCTCTTGCTTTAGCCCTGTTGTTCATCGGCGTCATGATCATGTTGCACCGCGACTTGATGAGAACAGTTGCAAGGCACGAGTCAGATTATCGTCGCTTGAGCGACCGGAGATCTGCTCCTACGTATCTTCATAATCTGATCGTTAGTGTCTCGTCGCACCGCGACCTTCGGAAGCGCCTTGGTTGGTTTCAGAGGGTCAAGGAGCTCCAGTCCGACGCTGCTAAGGAGTTGGGGGTCGATTCGGACGGCGAGTCCGTGATATGGGGCTTCATGTCGGACGAACTGCGGGATACGCAGCAAGAGCTGTTGGCTCTTGAGCCCGATGAATTGCAGCAAGTCGTGTCGGAGTTTCGAGATCTGTTTCCCGGCTTCGCGGCTAGTGTCGAGCGTCTAGCTGGTGAGCTTGCCGAGGACAGTGGTGACGGTCTCGAGGCGAAGGATCGGTTTCGACGAGTTTTGGGTCGTATGATCGAGTCTGCCACCAGCGAGAAAGTTGACCCGCAAGAGCTTCAGTCGGAGCACCAGGACGCCTTCCGCGATGCTGAGGCGCACGCCGCGGCGGCCGTCGCAGGATATAAGGGGCGCGGTTCTAGTCATGTTTACTGGTCGCACAAGAAGCAATACCTGCTAGAGCAACATGGCATCTCTTGGTCTTCTCCAGCGGAACTTAATCGCCACATATTCTACGAATGATCGTTGAGTGCGCGCCGTTCGGTCTTCATACCGTGCATTGGGCTTGAGCTGCGCCGAGCCACAGCATGCGCAAATCACTGCCCCATGCTAAACCGTGCCGCGCTCATCGTTCGCCCCGCCAAGCCATTCATGGACTGGGCAAAGTCGCTCCCCTTGAAGTTCCTGCTCGCCACCTGCGCCGGCTGGCTGAACCGAAAGCAAGCGCAGATAATTGACTACCAAGCGGAAGTGATCCGAGTGCTCAGGGAGCAGTTCGGTGACAAGAGGCCACGGCTGAAGGGTGGCCAACGACGACGCCTCGCGGCCAAGGGCAAGCCGCTCGGTCGACGCCTACTCGGCAAAGTCGCAGCGATCGTCACTCCAGGCACGATTCTTAGATGGCATCGCAAGCTGATCGCAGAGCATCACACCTAACCGCACAAGAAACGTGTTGGCCGACCCGGAAGCATGAAGGCCATCCGTGGGCTGATCGTGCGCATGGCAACCGAGAACTCCGGCTGGGGCTACCTGCGCATCCGTAGCACGCTTGTCGAGCATTACCACCAAGATCGCCCGCACCAGTCGTTGGGCAACAAGCCGATCGCTCCAACCAACGACGGGTCGCCCAATGGCGACAGGGTGGTCGTTGATGAGCGACTTGGCGGACTGCTTCGCCGCTACCGCCGTTCGGCTTGACGGCCAGAGTCCTCGCGACAGGCTGGCTACCGACCTCGAATCGGCCACCGGTCTGTGAACTCGGTCAAAACCGTCACCAACTCATTGGTCATCGACGAATCGGAACTGACTAATGCAACGCAAAGCGTGCTCGGCGACTTTCTGGATAGGGCGGCGTAGCTTATGCTGAGCACAATCGAATCTCTACGATTGATGCCAAGTGAAGTGTGGGTGTGACGAATTCTAACAAGGCAAAAGATCGTGGTGCGGAAAAGCTCGACAGGTCCTTAGTGCGAGCGTTGTCGGAATGGCTGAATTGAAATTATGAAAATGTATGCAGTAGCAGGATCAGGAGTGGCGATCCTTGTGATCGTGTTCGCTATTGCCATTCTGGCAAACCGGCATTCGGATCGTTTGAGCGAAGATTCAAAGCGAGAGCGATCTCAGAATGCAGCTATGCTCAGCATTGCTGAACGCCTTGTGCGGGTCGAGGTGACGCCCTCATTCAATTTCAGTTTTGAATTCATGGAGCTGGGCGTGCTTCAGCATCTTGATCGACAGTATACATACGATGTCATCCCTCAGCAGCTGCTGGGGGGATTGCTCTTTCAAGGTATTCACAGGCCTCCGGCGGGTACATCTATTGAGTTCGAGTTATTGTCACCGGCAACGGTCTACTTCTTTTTCCATGACAAGGTCGATGGCGGCTACTCATCAATATTTGAGGATCTACCGAGATGGCGACGTTGCGACGCATTCCCGCAGTACGATATACACAACGGAGATCACGGGTTAAAAATGGTGATGTATCAGCTTGAGGCCGGTGCTGGATTATATTCTATTCCTCCTGCAAGCGAGGATGGGGCCTGTTTCAATATCGTCTTCCAGAAACAATGAAGACCACCCAGGGCGCCGTATGGCGTTGGTGCATGGATCAACCTACGACCTAAGGTCTGGGTTTGCGTGCACTTGGGATGCCTCATCATCGGGAGAGCTTCGCCCGGACCACAGGGTTGATTCATTGACCTCGGCCAGTTCCTGATCCAATGAATGCCTCGCAAGTGCATTCCGGGGTGCGCATTGTGAATGATCGGGGTGAGGCCGATTCGGATTCGAGGCTCCTCCTTGGGGTTCGACGAAATCAGCCGAGATCATCTTGCCGAACAGCTATCTGGTTGCAGTGAAGCGGTTTGCGAGGATCTGATTGATGCACCAACGCTTCGTTGTGCTGGGCGATCATCCTGGTGGTGGCGCAATTGCAGTGTGTTTCGGTCCCGCGAGCAGGCTACGATGTCTGAGATCCGCGTATACCCAGTGAGTTCTATGCCCCAAGCCGCGTTTGTTTTGCTTCTGTTGGTCTTGCCATCTGTTTCGTCCACCGTTGTCACCCAAGATTCAGGGTTGGCTGCCAAGCCGGCTGCAGTGACATCCGGAAAGGCAGTGACATCCGAAAAGCTCGAGCAGTTGGTTGCGCCGATTGCGCTGTATCCGGATGCGTTGTTGACGCAGGTGCTGATGGCGTCGACCTATCCATTAGAGATCGTCGAGGCTGCGCGTTGGGTTGCTCAGCAGAATGAAGGCAATGCGGATGCGCTAGACAAGGCTCTGCAGGATGAGGGTTGGGATCCGAGCGTGAAATCACTCTGTTCCTTGCCATCTGTGCTGAAGCGCATGAGCGACAATCTCGATTGGACTCAGGATCTCGGCGATGCGTTTCTCGCTGATCAAGCGGCCTTGATGGACGTCGTCCAGAGCATGCGTCGCAAGGCAGTGGAAGCCGGCAACCTGAAGTCTACTAAGGAGCAGGTTGTCCGCGATCAGTCGGATCAGATCATCGTGATCGAGTCGGCGAAACCAAGCATTGTTTACGTGCCGTCCTACTACCCGACAGCCGTTTATGGCTCCTGGTATTATCCGACGTATTACTATCCTCGGATCTACGTGCCAGCTCCGCCTGGCGTCGCGTTGTTTTCGTTTGGACTTGGCGTTGCTTGTGGAAATGCGATGTGGGGTGGCTGCAACTGGGGGTGGGGTCGGACGAACATCAATATTAACGTCAATAAGCACAACACGTTTATTAATCGTACCGAGACCAGTTCGCGGCGCTCTGGCTTAAGAAGTCGGGCGGGCAGTAGTGGCTGGCAGCACGACCCAAAACACCGGAAGGGCGTTCGCTACTCTAGTCCTAGTGCGGCAAAGCGATTCGGTGGAGGTGCCTCTAGCCGAGTGAGTCGTGATCAAGCACGTGGGTTCGAGTCTAGTTCTCGCGGATCGTCTTCCCGTACGCAGAAGCCTATCTCGCGGCAATCATCTGCTCGCAAGTCATCGGCTGGTAAAACGCCTGCTCGCCAGGCTACTGCTCGCAAAGCTCCGCAGAGGGCTGCGACTGGTGGCAGAAACGGCAGCTTTACTGGTTCGCGCAATGCCGCTCATACTCGTGCAGCTAGCTTGCGTGGTAATTCATCCCGTAATACCAGATCGCGATCTGCTGCAGGGCGCGCACGGTCTGGTGGCGGTCGACGTCGTCGTTAGTTTCGATATCTAATTAAGGAAATTATAAATGCGCTGTTCAAGCTACACGTTGGTTCTCGCTGCGGCCCTTTGCTCTTGTGCATCATCTACGCTGACCTTTCCTACACCGGTTGCGGCGGTGCAGGCCCTGCTTGAAAGCGCTGAGCACCCTGATGCTGCAGAGCAGTTGCTCGGTCCTGGCGGCTTTGATGTATTGCGCTCAGGTGACGAGGTCGCGGATCGTGAAGACTTGGCGACTGTGCGTCAATTGATTGCCCAGAAATTGGATTTTGATCAGGTCGCTGACGACTGTTGCATTGCTTTGCTTGGTGATGACAGGTGGCCGCTACCGATACCAATTGTGCGTGCTGCTGACGGCTGGCTATTTGATATTGATGCTGGCAAGGATGAAATCCTGAACCGGCGTGTTGGTCAAAACGAACTGTCGACTATCGCAACTTTGCGCGCATGTGTTGATGCTCAGTTCGAATATGCCTCAGTTGGGCGCGATGGCAATCCGCCGCGATTTGCGGGTAAGTGGAGTAGCAGCGAAGGATCACACGATGGTCTTTATTGGCCTTTAACCCCAGGTGAGGTTGTCAGTCCACTTGGGCCATTGGTTGCCGCAGCGAACGCTGCTGGCTATCGGCGTGCGGCAACAAATAAGCCGGTGCCATACCACGGCTACCTCTATCGAATGCTGACTGCACAGGGCCTAGATGCACCCGGCGGTGCGCGGGATTATGTCGATGCCAGTGGCCGGTTGCGTGACGGGTTCGGCTTTTTGGCTTGGCCAGTCAGCTACGGTAATTCCGGCGTTATGTCGTTCAAGGTTAATCGGCAGGGGATCGTCTTCGAGAGCGACTTGGGCCGGAATACAGCGGCGATTATTGCAGGCATCAACAGCTACGACCCAGCTTTGAATTGGCGTCCGGTAAGCCTCTGATCGTCTCTGCGCGGGCTTCGGGTGGTCCGGACCGCAGCTTGAACCTCCTACACCCTCGGCGCGGCTGACGGGAATCCCTCGGTCAGCGAGGATGTGTGCTTGGACCAAGTGAGCAGTTCGCCGAAGCGCGACCCCGTACAGCATCGGCCGGGTGGCCGGCGACGTGGTGTCAGGCGTCGTTACACCTGGGTCTATGCGGGTGGGTGATGAGTGCAGTTGTCGATCGGGATTTGTAGCGAGCAGGAGACCACTCTTGCCACTTGCGGATTCAGTCGGAGTCGGTGCTCGAGAACACGAGCCTCGTAGCGATCGAC
>CALCZA010000095.1 GCA_937906475.1 uncultured bacterium | reverse complement strand
ACGCCATAGACCTCCCCTGCTCAGCACCAGGAGGAGCACGCAAAGGTGTCGACGAACACCATCAGCATGTGGCAGCCGACCCGCGACTCCGGCAGCGGCTATCAAGCGAGCGTTCGCTTCGTGGCTCGCGCGACTGTCTGTCTGACGCGGTGGGTTTGGGGCCTCAGCGAGGCCAAGCTCTCGGGGTAAATGAGAGCGGCCGCCAGCAACCCATCAGGTCACTGGCGGCCGCCCGGATCACCCCTCAAGGAAGGGGTAACCATTCATGCGTCGACTAGAGGTCGCCGAGCGTCAGCTTGATGCCGTTCGACGAGCGCGAGGTGGCGCTGATGAGGGACAGGTCCAGCGTGGCGGCTGCAACGTAGAGTTCGACGCCGTTGAACGCCGCGTTGGCGATCGGCAGGCCGAGGACGGTCCAGGTGAGGTTACCAGGGCCACCAGCAACGACGTCCGGGCCGACGAGGACGTCAGCCGAAGAGTAGAGCGTGCAGCCAGCCGGGAAGCCGATGATGCTCAGTGGCGTGCTCGGGTTGGTCAGGCCAAGGAGGCCAGCGTGGAAGAGGGCGCCAGCTTCGATGTTGGACGTGGTCGCTTGGTAAGGGGTCGGGGCAGCACCCATAACCGGACGGCCAATGCCGTCCACGCTAAGCGGAGCAGTGTCGCCAGCGCCTAGGATGATCGCGCCGGTGGCAGCAAGTTCACCCGCGATATCGATGCTTCCCGGGTCCAAGTTCGGGCCGGCCGGCGAGTAACCGATCATCGTCGGGTGTGCCGTGGCCGAAGCTAGCGCGCCCAAGTACATCGAGCAGTTGCCCGTCGCGGAGTCGTAGTCAAACTGGAACGTGTTCAAGTCCGACGTGCCCCACGCGAGTACGTCCGTGTAGGTGAGCAGGGCTCGCGTGCCGGCTTCTTCGTAGTTGATGTCACCACCGGTGTTCGGCTGGAAGTCACTCCAGAAAGAGAACTGAGCCGCCGGTTGGCCCAGGAACACGGCCGGGGTTGGGCTCCAACCGTTGCTGTTGCCAGCGCCGGTGGCGAGCCAGCCGTTCGAGCCGAACTCGAGGCCGAGGGTGCCGGCCGGGACAACTGCGTCGTCACCAACACCAGCAACCGGGACGGTGAGCGGGTCAACGGTGCCAACGGGCACAAAGGTGCCAGCGGCCGTCGTGACGAGGTAGCCACCACCGGTGTTGATGTAGTCGATGCCGGTCAGACCTGCTGATCCTGCTCCGTTGCTCAGAGCAAACACGTCGAGGGTCGTCGTCTGGTGCATCGAAGCGTATTCGTTGATGCAGCCGGTGCCGAACGTGCTCTTCATGGCGATGGAGCCGCTGCCAGTTCCGCTGACCGTGACTTCGACGCGAGCGAGCGCTCCGCCACCTTCTGTAGCGCAGAGTCCGTTACCGCCGGTGGCGGAAATGCTGTTCTGGGTGAGGAAGCGGGTGAGCGTGCAAGGCACACCCAGCATGCTGCTAGCGTAGGGGCCGGCGGGGGTGCCGTAGGAGTTAGACCCAGCGGCGGCGCCAACGGTGCCGGTGCAGGAGCCGAGGATGCCATACCACTCACCCGCGACAAGCGGAATCGCAACGCTGATGGTCGAGCCGGCAACGCTCGCGTTGTCGTAGAACAACTGCGCGACCGGAGCCGTTTGGGTCGGCCATGCCGTCGGGCCCGCGGTGCCCCACGAAGTGACTTCGACGACCTGGAAGGACTGCAGGTTTTCGTTCGGGACAGACAGTCCGATGATCATGCCGCTGACCGGAGCTTGGAACGAGAAGCCGCGGGTGCTACCGGTGTAGGTGCTGCCGAAGGCGGGGATGGGCATCTGCTGAGCGATGCTTTGGCTAGCCAATCCGAGGATTGCGATGGAGAGTGCGAGGCGCATGGGAACTTCCTGATGGGACGATCTAAGAGATCGAGATTTGTGGATGCCCGCAGACTGCGGGCGCAACTTGAGACATGAAGGTATACCCAACTACATCGCGTTGAGCGGCCAACTTGCCCCTAGTGTGTCTCGTTGAGTTACGGTTCAGAGGTATGTCAAGCCTGCTTTCGGGGCCGGATAAGCCATGCTAAGGCTCTTGTGAGTAGTGGTTAGCATGTTGTTCGGTGTCGCCAGATAATCGCAGTGGTTGGGCTGACCGGTTGCTTTGGAATCACAATCGTGGGGTCGCGTGATCCGAGTCGCTAGCTACTGCAGCGATGGCCGCGATCCATGTCGCCAGATTGCTGGTCGGCAACGGGGCGAACGTGTAGGCGCCGTGAAGTTGAGGCCGCGCGGCATCTGCAGGTTGCCGCAACCGGCCCAGTGCTTCGAGGATGCCCATCACCGACGCGTTAGCAGACTCATTTGCTTTGAGAGACTGCTTCAGCCGCTCGCGCAAGTTCGGGATCGATCGTTCTCAGGCTTGGGTGCCTGTTTAGCTCCTCCGAGCATCTGGTCGCGACATTCGCGGCAAGCAGGGCAAATGGCGCATGTAGGTAGCACGTTGACCGGTCGGTTGCCGATCTTGAATCGCTGTAGCGGACTAGATTGTCTTCAGCCGGATGCATGGCTTTAGGGCAGGGCCTTCTCGTATTCACCCTGGCCAGGTGCTCTGCGTCGCCAATAGAACTGATCCTCAGGCTTTGACAGGGATGTCGTTTAGAGCGCGACAGCCTTCGTTAGGCGGGTGCGATGCGAAGCCATGGGCCGTCCGTGAGTAGCGAGTCGCCTCTGCATCACCCGCTCCATGATGATCGGGATGATGCGCGATTGTGCTAAAACGATGAGGGCGACCGCGACGTGGCTGACTTGTACCGGAGAAGGACGAATCCATATCAACAGGCTTGATGTCAGCACTGCGGACCACCATGCGGCGGGGGCCGATATGCAAAACCAGCTCCAGACCATGATGCAGCCAAGCAGCGAGAGGTCCCGAAGTCCACCCTCTGCGAGATCAGCTACGTAGACGGACACGATCAGAAGGAGCACCGCCACCAGCCCAAGCCACAGGCTGAAGTTGGCAGATCTTGTGATGTTCACCGTCAGCTCGGCGCCCACAGTGCGATTACGAGCCCATCCGATCGATACGAGCAGGCTTGTGCCGGCGAACGACAACACTGCCGTTGGGTCCAGCAGCATGTCGCGCCAGGTGGTCGGGTAGCTTTGCGCGATCGTTGCATACACGATGGCGGCGATTACTAGCAGGATTCCAGCGGTAATCAGAATGGGCTCGCGTTGATCTTGGCGCACGATTCGGTCCTGTTTCGTCTGTCACTTGGGTGGCAGCGCAACGACCCGCGCGCTGCACACCTAGTGAAGAACCGTTCGCCGAATATCGCACGCAAGCGAATGATCTTTGAGTGACGACAATTCGAACGGCAGACCGGACCACCCGAAATCCAGCCATCGGACGCACCGTTCCCGTCATTGAGTTCGCCGCCATCTCCTGATCACGGAATCACGCACCGAGCCAACCATCCTCTTCGGGCGGCCGATTCCAGACTGTCAACCATGGATAGCTTGCGGGTCGGCAGCATGATGCGCCCTCCACGCGAACAGTTATGGCCTCATGGCTCACTGCAAAGGCTGCGATCGCTTCTTTGATCGCTTGCCGCGCTTCTCTTTGGCTGCTGCAGGCTTGCGCGCGTGATCTTCAAAAAACTGCCAGATCAGCTTCGCGGCGGAGAGCTTACTTCGTCCATTAGGCCAACCATGCTTCCAGCCCACCAAGCTGTAAAGCATGACACACGTGGAGGCTTTGCCATCCTTCCAAGTGTCGAGCAGTACCTTGCCGCCATGCAGGTCGGTGCGGATCGGCTTCGCATCGCAGCCATTGTGCTTGGCGAAGGCTGCGGCTGATTCTATAGCCGATGGCATGCCGCTATATTTTGCGTTCTTGCCATGCTCGCTGTCATATGCGACGACATCATCAGCAATTCCGTGAAAGGCAATTACGGACACCGGCAGCTTGGGCTTACCTTGACTGATGTTGAGGCCTGCGACCGGACCGATAGCTGCAACCTTGTCTGAGTGCATTGCCGCAAACGAATAGCTCATGAATCCGCCACTGCTGTGGCCAGTCATGAAGACGCGGTCTTTGTCCAGCAGTAGCTCCTCGCTCACTTCGTCGATCAGTTGCGAAAGAAACTTCGTGTCAACAGTCGGCTTGCCTCGATACGCGGCCTGCCAACTCGTGGGCCGACCGAGGGCGGTAGGGAAGACTGCAACAAAGCCCTCCTTGTCGGCGAGTCTTGTCCAGCCGTAGTAGCTGCTTGCGGCTTGCTTACCATTGCTCGTGCGGCCATGCAGCATCACGACCAAAGGTGACTGCTTCTTCTTGCTCTTCTTGAAGCCGCGCGGGATATGCAGAAGGTACTCGCGCTCTGTCCCGTCGACACTGAGGGTTCGCTCATGGGTTCCGGACTTTTGCGCCAACGCCAGTGCCGGCAGCAACAGAACAGCAAACGAAGCAAGGATAGGAAGGTTTCGCATGGCTAGGCAGTGCCGCCGGACTCGAAGTAGGCCCGCGCAAGCTCGGATAGGCTACTCGGGAAGGCCTGGATTATTAAAGAGGGCGGATAGCTTGATGCTGCCATGTCCGAATTGAGCGAACCCAGGAGTCAGAGGCATTGCTGGGTCCAGATTCGAGGCAGTGTCGGGAGGTTCGAACAACACGAGCGAAGACAGGAAGGATAGAATCTTGTCCTGTTTGACTTCGGGCAACATCCGAAATTTGCGCCGTGAATTGGACGCTTCGCCACCGTGGCGCAAAATAACCTCGCGTAAACTGATGCTGCGCCGATCGCCCGCAAATCTTTGGTGATCTAATCTGCCAGCATCTTTTGCAGGCCGAGTCCGAATTAGTGCGGAGCATCTCGACTGTCAGGACGCGTGAACACATCTCCACCAAATCCTGTTGCACCGCGCGGCCGACCATGGCATGCAGCGCAACTGTCAGCTAATCCAGCAACGTGTGATGCATCTACTTCGATGTTGCCAACTCTGTAGCTGTTGGTCCACGTCCAGGCTTTCTTCTTGGCCTTCAGCGCGCTTCTCGGAAACTCTCGCGAGGGGGCGAGGCAGCCACGCGAACTCTCATCACTCGTCGCTACGCTTATGTCCAGTTGCTATTACTTGGCTGACAACTTCGGCTAGCCTGTTCATGTTCACAGGCTTCTCTAGGAAGCCGTCAATCTTTCCTCCGAGCTCCCTCAGGTCTACTCCCTCGTGTTTGAAGTAGCCTGACATCATTACGATCGGGATGTCGCAATCATCCGCACGGAGTGCTTTTACCAACTCGATGCCGTCCATGTTTGGCATGACCGCGTCGGTCATGATCAAGCTGGTGTCGCTGTGATGTCGCGAGTAGGCATCTAGCCCCTCCTTGCCGTCGCTCGCGGTGATGACGCGGTAGCCGAGTCCTTCGAGCATGGCCCGCATGGTCCGCCGCAGCGCGCTTTCGTCCTCTACGACAAGGATCATGTTGTTCTGGGAGTTGGCGCTTGCCGGGCGCGTGATCTGGTGTGGTGTTCTTGTGATCTTGAGGGGCGTCGTCGGCGCAGGGCGCAGGAACAGCGCGAACGTTGTGCCGGCGCCCAACTCGCTCTCGACTGCGATGTCACCGCCTTGCTGCTGTATAATCCCGTAGACTTGTGCAAGGCCAAGGCCCGTTCCTTTGCCTTGTGGTTTCGTCGTAAAGAAGGGCTCGAAGACATCGACGAGGTTATTGCGCGGGATGCCTTCGCCGTTGTCTGTGACGTCGATGCGTACCCATCGCTCGCTGATGCTGTCTGGGGCTCCTGGTCGTATCATGACGCCCTCCTTTACGGATGCCGTCAAAGTGATGGTCCCGCCTCGTGGCATGGCGTCGACCGCGTTGATGACGAGGTTGGCGATCACCTGTTCGAGCTTCGATGCGTCGAACATGGCGAATAGATCCACGTCCTTCTGAGCCTCGAAGCTCAATATGACGGAGCTAGGGATCGTCCGGCAGAGCATGCTCACGGTCGCAGCGAGGGCCTGTTGGATGTCGATCGCGGGTGCGGCGCTTTCGTCGCTACGGCTGAAGTCAAGGATCTGACGGACAAGCCCCGACGAGCGCTGTGCCTGTTCTAGAATCGTCTCCAGATCGAGACGAAGCTCTTCGTCAATGCCATCCAAGCGGCTCAGGTTGAGTTCCGCGAGCCCGATGATGACGCCGAGAATGTTGTTAAAGTCGTGCGCCATGCCTGCGGCAAGCCGGCCTACGACCGCTAACCGCTCCCGGCGTCGGTTGTGTTCTTCGCGCGAACGAGTCGAGGTGATGTCACGCAGGGTCAGGATCCAGTCGGACTTATCGTCAGTCGCGCCTCGTACGCGAGTGAGGTGGATCGAGAAGAAGCGAGTTGCTCCGCGGATCGCTACTTCGAGCGTCTCCTCAAGAAGGTTGTTAGCGAGCGCGCCCTCGAGTTCAAGCATGCCCAACTGGCGTAACTTCCCAGTCTGTTGCCAGCCCGGACTGAGATACTCTAGAAGCGCTTGGCCACGAGGGTTGGTGTAGCGGACGGACAGATCGTGACTGAGCAATGCGACCCCGTTGATCATCCCGGAAAGCAAGGCCTCTATCCTGGCCTCGCTGGCGGCCTGCTCCTTTTGCGATGCCAGTAGCTCTAGGGACATCTTGTTGAAGCTCCTGAGCGTGCCCGCAAGTTCATCTTGGCCGCGCACTGGGATCTGTATTCCCAAATCGCCTGCAGCGATCGCTGCCGTGGCAGCATCTAGCTTCTTGAGTTGGCTAGTTAGGTAGCGACCCAAGAGAAACGAGAACAGCGCGACCAAGAGCATCTCGCTCATGGCGATGATGAAGTTTTGGTTGCGTAAGCTGTTGGTCGCGTTGGCTGCGTTCGCAGTCGACAGTCCCATCTCGATCGTTGCGTAGGGGTCGCCTTCGACTCGCAGCACCGTCGAGGATGGGCGGATAGTGCCAGTGGTAATCAGATCTGCAGACACTTCCTCAACCTGGTCCTGCCTGAAATCCTCGGCGTAGTCCTGCACCATGATCTTGCCGTCTGCACTTCGTATCCTCAGGTAAGCGACGTCCGGGATATTGACGGTGTCCTTAGCGAACTCTCCGAGCGTCGCGAGGTCAGAGGACAAGATTGCATCAGTGGCTGTAGCGACGAGCAGTGCCAACGTCGTCTCGGCGCGTTTGTCTAACTCGCTGTCCAGAGATTCGGCAAGGGCACTGTTACTACCGATCACCAGTAGCAACAGTAAAGCCGCCTCGATCGCTGCTACGCCGAGGACAGTCTTTAGTAGGAAGGACAACCTAGGATCTCTAGCGGATTCGAATGTGAAGGCTGCGCACGTCGTCCCAGTCTTGATCCGAAGCGGCCTCGAGCATCTTGATCTTCAGCGGTTCTAGGAGCGCGCGGCCCGCTTCGTAGTTCCCGATCTCGATCAGTGCTTGCGTCACTGCTGCTCTCATCTTTGCGTCAACCCGTGGGTGTATTGCGAACGCGTGAGGAGTGTAACCGGGCGTCTCCCACAGAATCTCAAGCTGGTCGCGAACGTCAGGCGAGACGCTCTTGAAGGTGCGTACGATGCCGCCACCTGCATCGAATATTCCTTGTGCAACGTTCATGTAGACAGAGTCGTGTGAAGAAACGTACTTGCTCTCAAACTCAACCCCAGCGGCGCGCAGGCCTGCGGTTGTCAAGAGCGTCGCCGCGAACGCTCGCGGCGCAGGGAAGGCTAGTTTTTTGCCGTCAAGATCCATGAGGGTCTGCAGGTCGCTGCCGCGCTTCTTGACGATGATGCCTTTGATCTTGCTGCCGGATCGCTTGGCGATGGCTTCGTAGCCAGGTTGATCATGATAGACCGTATAATGATACGGGTTCATATAGGCGATGTCGTAATCGCCCGCGGCGCAGCGCTTCTCAAAAGTCGGGATGTCGCTCGCTGTCTTGAACACGAGGCGGACGTTGGCCTTCTCGCCGACGTGGCTCAAAAGCGGCATCCATTGTTTCGCCAGCGTGCTCGCTGCTTGCTGAGGCACGACCCCCACGGACAGGGTGATCAGCCCGGAGGGATTGGTCTGCTGTAAGTTTGTTTCCGCCCGGTTAGGGGGCGGAGACGCGATCGAATCGCTCGGCTTCGGGGGCTCTTGCGCGCAACTTGCAAACAGGAGTAGGGCGAGAGCGTAGGTTTTAAAATTGCCAGCTATTATGCGCAGCGCGAAACGGCCTAGTCTTGCGTGTTCATTCATATATCTAATGTCGACTCCAGTTGGACCGCTGTTGCCGCGACATGATGATTATCATGTTGATACGTGCCCGTCACGGTGCTCTTTCGTTGCTCGAGATGCTTCGATAGCGACGGCTTGCAACACACCCGATGGTAGCGGTTACGCAGGCTGTGGCAAGGCGGGGTAAGTCATACTCGCATAGAGTGTTCGGGCTGCTCACCTAGTCTTCAACTGGCCTGCTGCCGGCCTCGGCCCGCGAGCGGTTGGCAAGCGGTTGGCAAGCGGTTGCGCGCTGGCGGCAAGCGCCACGCGCAGAGCAATGACCACAAGGCGCCTGGTCAGGTGCACGTGCTTCACGGTTTGGCGTAGAAAGTCACTGTCCGACACTTGCTGTCACCTGCTATGAGGCACCGTCCCGATAGCCGACTTGGTGATCCAGTCATTGGTCGAGCAGTCGCGGTGATCGCAACCCCCGCACTCAGAGAATCTTGCCGACCGTCTCTAGCAGGTGCTTAGGAGAGAACGGCTTCATGACCAGTTTGTTGGCATCGGAGATCCGTGGGAAGAGGTCCGTGTCCTCTCCGGGATAACCCGTCATG
>CALCZA010000094.1 GCA_937906475.1 uncultured bacterium | reverse complement strand
GCAAAAGGTGGTACACCCGAGAGGAATCGAACCTCTAACCTCCTGATCCGTAATCAGGTGCTCTATCCAATTGAGCTACGGGTGCGTAGATCGGCGGGGACGCTAGCGGTCAACCGAGGATCGTGCAAGCAGTTTTCGTCTGGCGAATCGCAAGTCCCGCGTGGCACTGGACCCTCCCGCCCTGCCCGGATAGCTTGTTTCGCCGGATTCGGACGCGCCGGATCGCAGGCCATGAAATCTTAGAAGCTCCCATGCCCACCATCGATCTTTCCCAATACGGCATCTCGGTCCAAAACGTCCTCCGCAACGCCCAGCCTTCCGTGCTCTACGAACAGGCTCTGACCCGCGGCGAAGGTGAGATTGTTAGTAGCGGCGCACTCGCCGCCCGCTCCGGTGACAAGACGGGCCGCTCTCCCAAGGACAAGCGCATCGTCGATGCCGCGCCGTCGAGTGACGATATCTGGTGGGGCAGCGTCAACATCAAACTCGAAGAGAAGACTTTCGAGATCAATAAGCGCCGGGCGATCGACTTCCTCAACACGCGCGACCAGATCTACGTCGTCGATGGCTTCGCCGGCTGGGATCCCAAGCACCAGAAGAAGATTCGCATCATCTGCCTGAACGCCTACCACGCGCTGTTCATGCACAACATGCTGATCCGCCCGACCCCAGAGCAACTCGAGAGCTTCGGGGAACCGGACTATGTGATCTACAACGGCGGCCTGTTCCCGGCCAACCCGCTGACCAACGAGATGAGCAGTTCGACCTCGGTCGGCCTCAGCTTCGAAAAGGGTGAGTTCGTTATCCTCGGCACGCAATACGCCGGCGAGATGAAGAAGGGCGTGTTCACGATCATGAACTACCTGCTACCAAAGGCTGGGGTCATGTCGATGCACTGCTCGGCCAACGAAGGTAAGGATGGCGACGTATCGTTGTTCTTCGGCCTGTCGGGCACCGGCAAGACGACCCTATCGGCCGACCCGGCGCGTTCGCTGATCGGTGACGATGAGCACGGTTGGAGTGACGACGGCGTCTTCAACATCGAAGGCGGTTGCTACGCCAAGTGCATCAACCTCAGCAAGGAAAGTGAGCCCGAGATTTGGGATGCGATCCGCTACGGCTCGGTTGTCGAGAACGTGGTCTACGACGAAGACACCCGCGTCATCGACTACACCAACCAGTCGATCACTGAGAACACGCGTTGTAGCTACCCGGTCGAATACATCCCGAACGCCAAGATCCCGTGCGTCGGCGGCCACCCGAAGAACGTGATCTTCCTGACCTGTGACGCCTTCGGCGTTCTGCCGCCCGTCAGCAAGTTGTCGCCGGAGCAGGCGATGTATCACTTCATCAGTGGCTACACGGCCAAGGTTGCCGGCACCGAGATGGGCGTCACCGAGCCAGAAGCGACCTTCTCGGCGTGCTTCGGCGCGGCCTTCATGGTTTGGCACCCAACCAAGTATGCGGAGTTGCTCGCCGCGCAAATCGCCAAGAACGGCTCGACTGCGTGGCTGGTCAACACTGGCTGGAGTGGCGGCGCCTACGGCACCGGTGCTCGCATGAGCCTTAAGCACACGCGCGCGATCCTCGACGGCATCCACGACGGTTCGCTGCAAAACGCGCCGACCGTCACCGACGAGATCTTCGGACTCGTCGTGCCGACCAAGTGCAAGAACGTGCCGGACGATCTACTGATCGCGAAGAACACGTGGGCTGACAAGGCTGCCTACGACGAAAAGGCCAAGCACCTCGCCACGCTGTTCAACAAGAACTTCGCCAACTTCGCCGACCGCGCCAGCGACGCCATCAAGGGCGCTGGCCCGAATCTCTAGGAGTTTCTGGGCCACAAGGCAGCCAGCGAGGCTCAGCATCGGCCCGACCACTTGGCGAACGGCTGACGCTGGCCCTGCAACTTTACCATGCAGAGCTATCGGCAATTCACAGCAAGCACAAGTCGGTGCAACCCTTGCCACCGAGACAAGCAGAGCACGGTCGAGCGAATGGGCAAACCGCGGAAATCGGCCATGAACGTGGCGAAAGACCCGCATCCGGCAGGATGCTTCCCAGCCGGCATGCAACCAAGCAAGCGTTTATGACAGTTCGGGGTTTGCTACCCGCAGCATATTGACCGATGATGGCATCTGGCGCGGGATGTCCGCGCCAGAAATCAGCCCCCCATTAGGAGCAAAGACTGATGCGACTGACTGCAAGTGCAATGCTTGCGGTGTTCGCCCTCGCGATTCCTGCTGTAGCCCAAACAAAGGGCCAGCAAGTTAAGCCGAAGGTCGACACCGAGAAGCTCTGGCGAATCGAAGCCTCTGGTATCTCTGGTTGAGGCGCTGCCTCATCGGCACAGAGGGTCAGTTCGATCCTCAAGAAGCACAAGAACATCAAGAACCTCGTTTTCGATACCACCGGTGTCGGCTACTTCGAGCTGAAGAGCAAGAAGAGCGCGCCTGAGATCGCAGATCTCAACATGTGGCTCGAGAAGAAGAACGAGAAGCGCGTCAAGATCAAGAAGCTCAAGGAAGTCGAGGTCGAGAAGGCCGCGATCGTCTACGAGTGCTCGATCGCGGGCCTTGGTTGAGGCGGCACGGCAGTCGAGACGCGTGACGTCTTGAGCAAGCTCCCCGGTGTCATCCGCGTTCACCCGAATGGTGTGAACGGCAAGGCCCTCGTGTTCGTCAAGGACAAGAAGGCTGTGACCAAAGAGATGATCGAAGAAGCGATGCTGGGCACGAAGAAGCTTCGTCTCCGCAAGATGAAAAAGGCCAGCTCCTAGTAGCTGACCTGACCTCTGCGAGCTGACGCTCGCGGTGGCAATACAAAACGGGCCGCCCCATCGATGATGAGGCGGCCCGTTTTGCGTAGACACCAGACGACTAGCTAGAGGACATCGAACGATCGGGAAGTTACCCGATCAACAAACTACTCTGCCGCCACGGGCCGAAGGCCTGCAGTCGTTTGACCGACAATACAGTGGCGCCGAGACCACCAAGAAGCGTCATGACCAAACCGACGTGGACACTAGCTGGACCGCCAAGTTGGCTGATCACATAGATCGCGCAACCGCAGCCAACAAGCAGGTTACTACGCGACTTCTCGCTGCCTCGTGACGGCTCGAACAAGTGCATGATCGCGGCGGCAGCGAGTGCACACCACCCGCAACGGCAAGCAACTGCCCGACCTCATCGCCAATCCAGACATCCGGGGCTGGCAGACTTTGCCCGAGGACGTGCATCCACTAACCTGCCGCGACCCATGATGCGTCCACAACTTGCCTTGGTGGCCTTGCTCACCTCCTGCTCTTCGATGACCTCTCCCTCCGACACCGCGATCACCTCACGCCATTTCGGCACTGACAACTCAGGTCAACCGGCCACGCTTTGGACGCTGTCCAACGGCAAGATGCAGATCGACGTCACCGACCACGGAGCGACACTCGTTGCCGTTCGAACACCGGATCGCGCCGGCTTCCTCGACGACATCGTCCTCGGCTTCGACGATGTGTCGGGCTACGAGTCGGACGGCAACCAGTACTTTGGCTGCACTGCCGGACGCGTCTGCAATCGCATTGCCAACGGCACGTTCCAACTCGATGGTTACGACTACGTGCTCAAGAAGAACAATGGCCCCAACCACCTGCATGGTGGCGGCAGTCGCAGCTTCGACAAGGTGCACTGGCAAACTCAGACGATGACCGACGAAGGTGGCGCCCCAGCCGTTCGCTTCACCTACCTCAGCAAGGATGGCGAAGAAGGCTACCCCGGCGAAATGCACGTCGCTGTGACCTACACGCTGTTGGCCGGCGAACAGTTGCAGATCGATTACGAAGCCCGCACCAGCAAGCGCACGCTCGTCAATCTCACCAACCATGCCTACTGGAACCTCGGCGGCGCCGGCGCCGAGACTGTGCTTGACCACACGTTGCAGGTGAACGCAGACCACTACACACCGACCGACGACACCCTGATCCCAACGGGCGAACTAGCAATGGTCGGCGCCACGCCGTTCGACTTCCGAAAGACCATGCCGCTCGGTTTGCACATCGACGCGCTGGCAGCCACGGCCGCGCTTGGCTACGACCACAACCTGGTGCTCAACGGCGACGCTGGCACCATGAGACAAGCCGCCGTGCTCCACCATGCGGGCACCGGTCGCTCCATGAGCATCGAGACCACCGAGCCTTCGTTGCAGGTCTACTCAGGCAATCACTTGCACGGCCAGACAGGCAAAGGCGGCAAGCCTTACGCACAACGCAGTGCCGTCTGCCTCGAGACGCAGCACCATCCAGACGCGGTGCATCACAGTAATTTCCCCAGCACCGTGCTCGATGCCGGTGAGATGTTCCAGTCGAGCACACGCATGAGCTTCCGGGCCCAGTAGCATGGAGATCGTGATACCCACGCTCCTTAGCCTCACGCTCCTGCTTGGAACAGTTGTCGCCCAATCGACCGCAGCCCCATCGAAGGACGGCCAAGCCCCCAAGCAAGCGAAAGCACTAACCCCATCGTTTGCCTTCTTGCAAACACCGCCGAAGGGCATGCCGGCGATGCCCTTGCCGAAGGACTACGCGCCAACGGAAGCGATGTTCGCGCTCGGGCAACGCTTGTTCCACGACGGCATCTTAAGCAAGAACCAGAAGGTCACCTGCGCCAGTTGCCACCTAGCGGCGAACGGCTTTGCCCACCCGGACAAGCGACCTCCCGGCGTCGATGGCAAGCGCGCGCTGCGCCACGCACCCTCGCTGTTCAACCGCGGCTACGGCACGCTGCAACGATGGGACGGCAGCAGTGCTTCGATCGAAGAGTTTGTACTAGAGCCCATCGAAGACCCGAACGAGATGGGCCTCAAGCTCACGGACGCGATTGCCAGACTGCGCGCCAACGCGAGCTACAACAAAGCGTTCAGCGACACCTTCGATAGCGAACCAAACCGCGAAGCACTGCGCCGCTCGCTGGCAACATTCGTGCGCGGCATCGTCACCGGCAATGCGCCCTACGATCGATTCTTGCTTGGCAAAGTTGGCGAGATGACGGCGCAGCAACGACACGGTCAGTGGATCTTCGAAAGCAAGGGCGCGTGCTGGAAGTGTCACACGCCGCCGCTGTTCACCGACGAAGGCTTCCACAACACCGGCATCGGTGTGCTTGACGGCAAGCCAGAACCGGGGCGCATGGCAGCGACCAAGAGTCCGGCAGACGCCGGCAAGTGGAAAACGCCGACGCTACGGTCGGTTCGCATGACGGCGCCGTATATGCACGATGGCTCGCTGGCAACCCTCGAAGACGTCGTTGCGTTCTACGTGCGAGGCGGCAACGCCAATGCAAACCTCGACCGTAAAGTCCAGAAGCTCGACCTCAGCAAAGATGACCAGGAAGCCCTGATCGCTTTCTTGCGGTCGTTGTAGTCGCGCGCTTCGCGCAGCGACCGAGACCTCGCCGCGCGGTCCCTAGCCGACGGTTGCCGACTAGAGCCCAGCGTTAGTGAACAACCGGCGAACTCGAGTCGTCTTCCTCAGGTTCACGAATACGTCGCACCAAGTCACGCGCCTCCGCGGACGGCGGCTTACAGAACGGCGTCAACACACCGGCGACTGCAAAGTTGACCAGCATGCCGATCGCGCCAATGCCCTCGGGCTTGATCCCGAAACACCAGAGTTCCCCGTCGAAGTAGACCGTCGACAGGATGTAGCTGGCGGTGAAGCCGATGCCGCAAACCATGCCGGCAATCGCTGGCATGGCGCCGACCCGCATTGAGAAGATGCCGAGCACCAAGACCGGGAAGAACGACGACGACGCAAGGCCGAAGGCGAACGCGACGACCTGTGCGACGAAGCCAGGCGGGTAGATGCCAAACAGCCCAGCGATCACGACCGCGCCACCGATTGCGATCCGCGACAGACGCAACCGCTCACGGTCGGTAGCAGTCGGTCGGATCATCCGGTAGTAGAAGTCGTGCACGACGCTACTGCTGATTACGAGCAGCAGGCCCGATGCGGTCGACAACGCGGCAGCGAGGCCTCCAGCAGCGACCAACGCGATGATCCACGCCGCAAGGCCAGCCATCTGGGGCAACGCCAGCACCATGATGTCGCGGTCGGGTCCCGGCTTGCCCTTACCCTTCTGCCGGAGGATCAGGCGCCCGTCCGCACCGGCCTTGCCGTTCGAATCGAGCCACTGAGCGTGCGCGACTTTGAGCGCTGCGACCTCGTCAGCCGTGATTCCCTTGCCCGGACAGAACAACTCGTTCTCGTCGCCGTTCCGGTATGTGATTTTGCCGTCGGGCTGCCCAGTTTCATCCAGGCCGTCCAGCCAGATGACCAACCCGGACTGTTCCCACTCTTCGAACCATGCCGGCGGCTGGTCCTTCTCCATGGTCGCTAGGCTGTCGAACACGAAGTAGCGCGAAAACGCCGCAGTGGCAGGCGCCGTCAGGTAGAGGATCGCGATGAAGAAGATCGCCCAGAAGCCCGACCAGCGCGCCGCCTGCACGTTCTTGACGGTGTAGAAGCGCACGATGACGTGCGGCAGGCCGGCGGTGCCCGCCATCAGCGCTAGCGTGGTGCAGAACACGTTGACCTTGTCCCAACTGCCGTCGAACGGATCGGTATAGCTGGGGAAGCCGAGGTCCTGGTGGATCTGGTCAAGCGTGGTCAGCAGGCGCTGGCCGCTAGAGGTCAACTCGCTGCCCATGCCGAGCTGCGGCACCGCCTCGCCGGTGAGTTGCAAACTGATCGCTACAACCGGGATCAAGAACGCGACGATTAGCACCCAATACTGGGCGACCTGCGTGTACGTGATGCCCTTCATCCCACCGAGCGTCGCGTAGACGAACACGATCGCCATGCCGAGGACCACCCCGATGTTGATGTCGACCTCAAGGAACCGCGCGAACACGATGCCGACGCCGCGCATCTGGCCGGCCACATAGGTGAAGCTGATGAACAGCGCACACACCAGTGCTACCAGTCGCGCGGTCTGCGACTCGAAGCGGTCACCGACGAAGTCCGGCACGGTGAAGCGGCCAGACTTGCGCAGATACGGCGCCAGTAGCAGCGCCAGCAGCACAAAGCCGCCGGTCCAGCCCATCAGGTAAACGCCGCCAGCGTATCCCATGAACGAGACGAGACCCGCCATCGACAGGAACGACGCGGCCGACATCCAGTCTGCGGCGGTCGCGATGCCGTTGGCGATCGCCGGCACGCCGCGGCCGGCGACGTAGAAGCCGCCGGTGTCGCGCACGCGCGCACGCCACGCGATGAACAGGTAGAGGCTGAACGACAATCCAACGAACAAGAACGTGTATTGCTGAACGGTCACGAGGCGTTCTCCTCATCAGCGATCTGTCGCAGTTGGGCTTTGAGCTTGCGATCGAAGCGCCCCATCGCCAGGGCGTAGATCAGGATCAGCACGACGAACATGATGATCGCACCCTGCTGGGCAAACCAGAAGCCGAGCGGGAAGCCCAAGAACGTGAACTCGTTGAGCACGTCGGCCAGCAAGACCCCGCAACCGAGTCCAGCGATGGCCCAAACAACCAATAAGCCAAGGGTCAAACGCATATTGCGTCGCCAGTGGGCGCGGTGCGCTTGTTGGGTGCGGGAATCCGCGCTACCAGCAGCAGGCTGCCGGGCGGAAGGGTCGCGAGCAGAGGACATGGGTGGCAAACGTTACGCGATCAGCTGCGACCGCGCCGTAGCGCGTACCGGCTGATGCAATGTTCTCCGACCGCTAGCAACAATAGAATCAACAGCAAGATCGGCGCAGCGTGTGCCACCTGGCTGACCACGGTCGTGCCGACGGTGCTGTCGCCTTCGATCGCACTAGCAGGCGAGGATTCGGCGATCAGCGGTTCCCCCCCGCTGACGCGACGCAACCAGCGGACATCCGCCGGCACCGGAGCCCGCGGGGCGACGTCGCCGTGTTCACGCAGATCCTTGGATTGCAACGTGTCACGGGCAGCCGACGTCGCTCGCAACCACTGCGACAGCCAGCCAGGGAATGCACTCGCCTCACGAAACTCACGGCCACTGTCACCGCTAAGTTCCGCGCCAAACGCACCGACCCTGCCAAGACCGCGGTTGGCATACGCCAGCAGCGGCCAGCCCTCGTCGCCGGCGACCAACAAGACGCGCGATTCGAGTGGCGCTTCGCTGCGAACAGCACTGCCGAGCGACGGCCAGGCATCCGGTTCGGGTTCGAGCAATGGCGAGGTCGTCACCGCGTGCACTGGCAGTCTGGCTTGCGACTTGGCCTCATCGCTCTCCGACGGCATTGGTTGCTCCGGCTTGGGCTGCTCGGGTTGCTTCTCGTCGGGAGCCTTCTCCGGCGGCTTCGCAGACGGTTGGTTGCCGTTGCCATCGACCCGCGGCGTGCGCCCAACTCGCCTCAAAGCCCGCGTCACCTCAGCGCTAACGAGCACCGGCACCGCTTCAACGTTTTGGGTGGCAATGAACATGCCACCACCGTCATCAGCAATGTCTTTGGCCTTCGCCTGGAAGCCGGCATCGGTGTGCTCATCAATGATCGAGATGATCGACACCGTGATATTGCCCTCACTCTTCATCAGGAACGCTTCGCGGCGAAGCGATTGCTGCACGTTGAACTCACCGTCGCTAATCACAACGACGTGCTTCACGGCAGCCTGTTCGTTACCCAACATGCCGTGCGCCAAGCGCATCCCCTTCAGCAGGTAGGTGGCCTCGTTGAAGAACGCGAGTTTCTCGATACCCGCATGCACCGAACTCTCTTCGGTCGCATCGGTCATCGGCAACTCAATGCGCGCACGCTCCAAGCCGCCGAACGAAACCACGCCGACACGATCGCCGCTATCGAGTGCCTGCGCGGTTCGCAGCGCACTCGACTTCGCGTAACTCATCTTGGTGCGCCCATTGCGCAACTTGGTCCCCATGCTGCCCGAACGGTCGACGAGCAACACCATGGCGATCGAATGCTTATCGACTTCGATCGGGTCCTTGGACACCGGCTTTCTGTTGGTGGTGCTACCAGGGTTCGACGGCTTCTCCGGCTCGACTGGTGGCTCGACTGGCGGCTTGACTGGTGGTTCGACTGGCGGCGGTTCTTCACCCGCCTGTTCGTTGCCACCAGGCGTTGTTCCCTTACCGCTGGCATCATCCGGCAAGTCCGGCAGCACCCGCATAGGCAACAGTTCACGCAGCGGCGAGCCTTCATCACCAAACGCACCCGCCAACACAAACAAACCCGTGCCGTCATGCACCGCGCGAACCAACGCCTGCTGATCGGCCACCGGCAACGCGCGACCAAGAACGATACGCGAGTGTTTCGACCAATCGCTCGGCAACAACTGCGACTCACGAACACGTTCGCCTTGCACACGCAGCGCGGCCGCGACCACGCCACTCGGATCGACCACCAATATTTCTTCGGGTTCGGCAACCTCAAAGCTGCCCGCCACCGAAACCTCGTGGTCACCGATACGAATGTGCAGGGCAACCTCGTGGCGGCCCGCTTGGGTCGGCGTAAACGCAACCGACGCCGGGGTCGCCCCGACCGTCAAGTCATCGCGATAGCCTGTGAGACTGCCATCCTGCACGGATAGCTGCGCCGACAGCGGTTGCTCAAGGCCAAGCACTTCGACCTCAAACAACGCGGGACGATCGACGCGCAACTGAGAGATCGCCCGGATGCGCACATCGCTGGGAGCGAACGGCAGCGAAGCCGGCGCAATCGCGACCGCGCCCAATGCCGCAACACCAGGCTGCCGCACCGAAGCAGTCTGTTGCTCGCCGGACTCAGGGCTTCGCCACGACGGTTGCCAACGCAATTGCAGTTCGCTGACGCGCGGCCCCGCCGCCGATGCAGCCAACAGCATCGCCGTTCGCGTGTCCTGCGTACTACCAGCAAGGTCTGCCACCTGCGGACGCATCGCGACCTCGCGCGCTTTGGTGTTGTCCGCAAGACTGACCACCACCGCAAACGCAACCGCCACCAACAGCGCGAGCCAACGCGCCAACGCCGGCGCAGTACGCACCGCAGCGAGCCCGAATGCCGCAAGCAGCAGGGCAACAATGGTAGTCAGGATCAGCAAGTCACGATTGCGAACGCATCAGGAACATCGGCAACAACCAGTTGACGCGATCGCCCATATCGCGACCGCTGCCAAAGTCGACTTCGAGCGTGATCGTAGCGCCGACCTTGACGGGATGTAGTCCCGCATCGAGCGGTGCCTGACCGAGCTTGAGATCAGTGCTTTCAAACAGCAACTTGTTGCCCAGCAAGACGCGAACTTCGGCGTGCGCCTTGATTGGCAGTTCGGCGACACTGTCGTCCAGGGCGACACGCGTGCGAAAGTGCGTCGCGCCGACAGGCACTTTGAACGAGAGGCGACTGCGACTGTGCACGCCGAGCCCACGCCCATACGCACGACCAAACGCTAGCAGTTCGCCGCCAACAACATTGCGGTCGCGACGCCACGCATACACGACTTCACCTTCGAAACCGCTCTCGACGACTTGCGACGGTTTCATCGCCGACAGGTGTGTGACGTCTTTCTCAAAGGTGAGGCAGGCAACGTCCGTCCAACGCACGTGCACAGTAGTGCCACCATCGATGACGACATCGAGACCCTGCTCGCTGCACGATTTCATCGTGACCCCGAGTCGATCGGCGGTGCGCGTCAACAGCATCATCGGTGCGAACGCTGCCCGGCTTTCGCCACCGCGAAGCCGCAGCGACGAGAACTTACGCGAGGAGAACCACACAGGGCCGGCTGCCGCACTTGCCTGGAAGCTGATGCCCCTGCTGCCAAATCGGTGCAGCGTGCCCGCGACCAAGTCGTAGCCACGGCCGGTGAGCAGGTAGATGCCTTCGTCGACGTCGTCGGGCAGGATCTGGTCGCCGGCATGCACACCGTGCTGCACCACCGCAGCGAGGCGATCGATCGGCAACGCGATCTGTCCGAGCACTGGCGACAACAACTCCAGAACGTCGCCGTCTTCGTCGCCGCCGGCAATCGCCCCGTGCACAACATCGCCGCCGACCAGTTCGACCCGTAGCAGTTCGGGGGCACGGGCGGCGGTGGCACGAACGGAAAGTAGGTCTCGCGCCAAAATACGCTCGGTGCGCTCGCCGACCATCGCCTCAAACCCAGCCTGGGGAGAACCGCTCAGCGAGGACGCGATCAGCTGCTTGCCAGACCGAAGATCGAGCTCCAGCCGGACTTCCTGCGCCGCAACCCCCATTGCCAAGAGCCCTACAACTAGCAGTGCCCTGCCAGAATGGCGCAGGCCCAGACCGGGTCGAACGGCCGGTCTGACAGAATGTCGCTCGGCAACCCCGCCGCCAGCTCCAGAAGGCCGCAGACTCGAATTCTTAACGTCTGATTTAATCATGACTTACGAGCCTCTCGGCGTCCCAGTTGGCAACTGCTCCATCGACGGCACCACCTTTGCTTTCGCGCGTGCATTCACCGGCACAGACGTCGACTTCTACGAGTCGACACCGCTGCCACCCCCTTAAGTATCCAGAATCTGTCCTAGGTTGTAATGGTCAAACAACTCGTGTTCGAAAACGACGCGCGTGAAGCCGTTCTGCGAGGCGTTGCCAAGTTGGCGAAGGCCGTAGTTTCCACTCTAGGCCCCCGTGGTCGCAATGCTGTCCTCGATAAGGGCTGGGGCGGTCCCCAGGTCACGAAGGATGGAGTAACTGTCGCGGAAGAGATTGAGCTCGAAGACCGCTACGAAAACATGGGCGCCAAGCTCGTGAAGGAAGCGGCCAGCAAGACCGCCGACGCTGCCGGTGACGGCACGACGACGGCGACCCTGCTCGCTCATGCCATCTGCAAAGAAGGCATGCGCTACCTGACGGCCGGCGTGAACCACGCCGAGCTGATCAAGGGCATCAAGGCTGCCTGCGAGAACCTGGTTAAGGCTCTCAAGAAGATGGCCAAGCCAGTGCCGGCGACTGACTACAAGGCGATTGCTCAAGTCGCGACGATCTCGGCCAACAACGACGCGGGGATCGGCAAGATCATCGCGGACGCAATGAAGCAGGTCGGCGAGAACGGTGTCATCACTGTGGAAGAAGGCAAGGGCCTCGACACCGAAGTGCACGTCGTTCGCGGCATGCAATTCGATCGTGGCTACCTGTCGCCGCACTTTGTCACCGACAACGAGAACATGACAGTCCACCTAGAGGACTGCCTCGTGCTCGTGCATGAAGACAAGCTGACCAGCATCCGTCCGCTCCTGCCGCTGCTCGAGCAGCTCAAGGACAAGAACAAGACTTTACTGATCATAGCCGAGGATATCGAAGGCGAAGCCCTGGCGACCCTGGTCGTCAACAAGCTGCGCGGCGTGCTCAAGATCTGTGCGGTCAAGGCTCCTGGCTACGGCGATCGCCGCAAGGCCATGCTGCAAGACATCGCGATCCTGACTGGCGGCGAAGCGATCTTCAAGGATCTTGGCCTCGACCTCGAGAAGGTGCAACTGCGCCAACTCGGCAAGGCTTCGGACGTCATGATCGACGCCGACACCTGCACGATCAAGCCGGTAGGCAAGCAACTCAAGAGCGCCGATGTTGACGCCCGTGCTAACCAGATCCGCCGCGAGATCGACGCAACCACGTCGGACTACGACCGTGAGAAGCTGCAAGAGCGTCTCGCCAAGCTCACCGGCGGCATCGCCGAAATCCGCGTCGGTGCCCACACCGAAACGGAGATGAAGGAGCGCAAGGATCTCGTCGAAGACGCGATGCACGCCACGCGCGCCGCGATCGCCGAAGGCATCCTGCCTGGCGGCGGCACCGCGCTGCTCAAGGCCGCAAAGTCGATCGACAAGCTGACCGTCGACGGAGACGCGCAGTTCGGCGTCGACCTGATGAAGGTCGTCGTGCAAATGCCGGTTCGCGCCATCGCCGAAAACGCTGGCATCGACGGTGCTGTCGTCGCTCGCCGTGTGCTCGCCGACAAGAGCGCCACGTATGGCTTCAACGCCCTGACGAAGGATTACGGCGACATGCTCGCCGCTGGTGTGGTCGACCCGACCAAGGTGACGCGCTCGGCGCTGCAAAACGCAGTCTCGATCGCCAGCCTATTGTTGGCCACGGATTGCGTGATCACGGATCTACAGGAAAACGCAGACGCTGGCGAAGCCGGCGAGATGTAGTCGCGTCGCTTTCCCGCACGCGCCCCTACCTACACAACCCCACACATACCCCCGGAGTAATTGAATATGGCATCCTTGCGACCCCTCGACGATCGCGTCGTGCTGAAGGTTCTCGACGCAGAAGAGAAATCCGCTGGCGGCATCCTGCTGCCCGACAGCGCCCAAGAAAAGCCGCAACACGGCAAGATCACCGCTGTCGGTGAAGGCAAACTCATGAAGAACGGCAAGCGTCAGAAGCTTGACGTCAAGAAGGGCGACATCGTGCTGTTCGGCAAGTACGCCGGCAGCGACGTCAAGGTTGGCGGCGACGACCTCAAGATTCTGCGCGAGAGCGAAATCCTTGCCAAGGTGGAGAACTAAGCCATGGGTAAGCAGATCATGTATGACGACGTCGCGCGCCGTAAGGCCGTCGCTGGCGTCGAGAAACTCGCTAGGGCCGTCAAGGTCACGCTCGGCCCGGCCGGCAAGAACGTCATCATTGAGAAGTCGTTCGGCGGCCCGCAGGTCACCAAGGACGGCGTCACCGTCGCCAAGGAAGTCGAACTCGAGGATCCCTTCGAGAACATGGGCGCCAAGCTCGTTCGCGAAGTCGCGAGCAAGACCAACGATGTTGCCGGTGACGGCACCACCACCGCGACCGTGCTCGCCGAAGCCATCCTGACGATCGGCCAACGCTACCTGACGTCCGGCGTCGACCCGAACGACCTGCGCAACGGCATCGACCTCGCAGTCGACGCGGTGTGCACGGAGCTCGCGTCGATGGCCAAGAAGGTCGACAACAAGAGCCGCGCGCAGATCGCTCAAGTTGGCACGATCTCCGCCAACAACGACGCCGAGATCGGCAACCTGCTCGCTGACGCGATGATGAAGGTCGGCGCCGAAGGTGTCGTCACGGTCGAAGAAGGCAAGAGCTTCGAAATCGAACTCGAGCACGTCGACGGCATGCAGTTCGACAAGGGCTACATCTCGCCGTACTTCATCACCGACCCGAAGACCATGGAGGCATCGTTCGAAGACGCCCTCGTGCTCATCCACGAGAAGAAGATCTCGAACGTTCGCGAGATGATCCCGCTGCTCGAAGCAGTCTCGCGCGCCGGCAAGCCGCTGGTCATCATCGCCGAAGACGTTGAGTCGGAAGCAATGGCCGCGCTGGTCGTCAACCGCCTCAAGGGCGTGCTGAACGTCTGCGCCATCAAGGCTCCGGGCTTTGGCGATCGTCGCAAGGCGATGCTGCAAGACCTCGCGACCCTCACCGGTGGCCAGTACATCTCCGAAGAACTCGGCATCCAGCTTGAGAAGGTCGAGCTATCGCATCTCGGTAGCGCCGCGAAGATCCGTATCAGCAAGGATGCGACCACGATCATCGGTGGCGGCGGTAAGAAGGCAGCGATCAAGGATCGCGCTGACAGCATCCGCAACCAGATCGACAAGACCACCTCGGACTACGACCGCGAGAAGCTGCAAGAGCGTCTCGCCAAGTTGACCGGCGGTGTCGCGATTCTGCGCTCCGGGGCAATGACCGAAGCCGACATGAAGCAGAAGAAGCAGCGCATCGAAGACGCGCTCAACGCAACCCGCGCAGCCGTCGAAGAGGGCATTGTCCCTGGCGGTGGCACGGCACTGCTCCGCGCCAGCAAGGTGCTCGACAGCCTTAAGGCCAAGGGTGACCTTCGCTTTGGCATCGAGATCATCAAGCGCGCCTGCGAAGCACCGATGCGTCAGATCGCCACCAACGCCGGCGAAGACGGCTCGGTCGTCATCGACGAAGCCAGCAGCAAGAAGCCAAACGAAGGCTTCAACGCGCTGACCGGCAAGTGGACTGACATGTTCAAGGCCGGTGTCGTCGACCCGACCAAGGTCGTGCGCTCCGCGCTGCAAAACGCCGCCAGCATCGCTGGCCTCATGCTGACGACCAACACCATGGTCACCAGCATCGAGGAAGAGACCAAGGCGGTCGAAGGCAGCACGAGCTAGTGCTTCGAGCCGGCGTAGCCGGCTTGATTCAGCAGCCCGCAGGGCACCCTGCGAGTTGCTGGATGCCCCCACCTTGAGAATAGTTGGCCAACTGGCCAGCACATACCCGCAGCAAGGGTGCGTTCGTCGCCGTTCCTGAGGGACTTGAAGCTGCCGGTTTGAGCCGGTTGATCCAAGTGTTCTTGATGCTGGTGAACAGTCGATAGGGTCATTGTTCACCCGTTGGTATCGGCGCCATCTCTGAGCCAACCCACCCACTCCTGCGCCAAAACTGATGTCCTCCAAGCGCGACTACTATGAAGTTCTCGGCGTTGATCGATCGGCCGACGACGACAGCATCAAGCGGGCTTACCGCAAGATGGCGATCGAGAACCACCCGGACAAGAACCCCGGGGATGAAGCTGCCGAGCGGCGCTTCAAAGAAGCTGCTGAGGCGTATGCCGTGCTCAGCGATGTCGACAAGAAGCCGCGCTACGACCAATACGGACACGCCGGTGTCGACGGTCCCGGTGGCGGCGGTGGCGCTGGCTTCTCTTCGGCAGAAGACATCTTCTCGGCGTTCGGTGACATGTTCGGCGGCGGTGGCGGAGGTGGCGGCGGCTTCTTTGACCAGGTCTTCGGCGGTGGCCAACGCGGTCGCGGCCGACGCGGCAACAGCCTCAAGGTCGAACTCGCACTGACGCTCAAAGAGGTCGCGACCGGCGTCAAGAAGACCATCGAACTGAAACGCGCTGAGGCGTGCGGCAAGTGCGGCGGCAGTGGCGCCAAAGCTGGCACCAAGAAGAAGACCTGCGGCACCTGCGAAGGCCACGGCCAAGTCATCCGCTCCCAAGGCTTCTTTCAACTGCGCCAGACGTGCCCGACATGTGAAGGTCAGGGTCAAACGATCGAGTCACCGTGTGCCCCCTGTAAGGGCCGTGGCTCGGTGCCGAAGACGTCACCGGTCAACATCACGATCCCGGCAGGCATCCAAGACGGCCACGCCGAACGCATCCCTGGCCAAGGCGAGCCTGGTGAAGGCGGCGCTCCACCGGGCGACTTAATCGTCGTGCTGAACGTCAAGGAACACGACGTCTTCACCCGCTATGGCGACGACCTCCTGATGCAGACCCGCATCTCGTTCCGCCAAGCAGTCACCGGCGACGAGGTCGACATCCCAACGATCACCGGCGAATCGGTCGCGATGAAGATCCCGGCGGGCACGCAACCCGGCGAGAAGTTGCGCGTTCGCAACCACGGCCTGCCTCGCCCCGACGGCTACGGCCGCGGCAACCTGGTTGTGCAGATCCAGGTGACCGTGCCCAAGAAGATCACCAGCGAACAATCAGAGTTGTTGGCCAAGTTCGATGAGCTTGAGACCGGCAAGAAGAGCAAGAAGGACCAGAAGAAGACCATCTTCGAGAAAGTGAAGGACATCTTCTCGTGAGCGAGCAGGAGTAGACTGTGAACGATCCAACCAACGACAACTCAAGCCAATCCGACGGAAGCAACGCCGACGGCACGAATCCCGACGGCATCAACCCCGATGCGAGCGCAGAAGCCCAAGGCCAAGACGCGAAGGAAACTTCGACGGAACCCACTGTGGAGATCCCTGCTCACGAAGCCGAATTGACCAAGGTCCGCGCCGAACGCGATTTGCTGGAGCAAAAACTGCAGCGCGCGATGGCCGACACGCAGAACATCCGACGCCGGCAACGGCAGGAGATGGACGACAGCCGTCGCCGGGTTGCGGAAGGCATGACGCAAGAACTGCTGCCCGTGCTCGACAGCTTCGCGCTAGCGCTACAGGCCTACGACACCGCTGCCGAAGACGGTGGCGGCGAACAGGCGACGTCGGGCCTGGTGGAAGGCGTGCGCATGGTCCAAACCCTGCTTAGCGGCGCGCTCGAACGCCATGGTCTGCAAGAGATTGCGGCCACCGGAAAGCCGTTCGACCCGGCTCACCATGAAGCCCTCGGCGTCGAACCGAACGGCGAAGTCGAAGAGAACCAGGTCCTGCGCGTCGTGCAAACCGGCTACCTGCTCGGCGAGCACGTAGTACGCCACAGCAAAGTGATCGTCGCCGGCCCGCCGCCAGAGGCCTAGCCGCGAAACCCACCAAGGCCGCAGGTCCAGACCGACAGCACGCCGACTTGCAATTCAACACCGACCAACCACTACGCACGACGATGCCAACCTACGACTACGCATGTTCGGCCTGTGGCCATCGCTTCGAAGAGTTTCAGAGCATGAGCTCGAACCCGTTGAAGAAGTGCCCGTCATGCAAGAAGGCCAAGCTCGAACGTCTAATCGGCACCGGCGCTGGCGTCATCTTCAAGGGCTCTGGCTTCTACCAGACGGACTATCGCGGCGACGCCTACAAGAACGACGCGAAGAAAGACACCGAGGCAGCAAGCAAGCCTAGCGGCGACAGCAAGCCTAGCGGCGACAGCAAGCCGAGCGGCGGCAGCAAGCCGAGCGGCGGCAGCAAGCCTAGCAGCGGCGACGCAACCCCGAAGCAAGACTGAGGCTAGTCCGCCCCATAGCCCCGACACACCCGCTCGAAGGCCGTCCCTACTGGACGCCCGAAGACCTTGCTCACGAACGTGCACTTGCAAGGACCGAGCGCTTGGTGTCGCTACGCACGAGTTCAGTCTCAGTGCTAGACGTCTCAGTGCCAGACGTCTCAGTGCCA
>CALCZA010000093.1 GCA_937906475.1 uncultured bacterium | reverse complement strand
CGCGTACTCAGTGCGAATCATCTCGACGGTATATTTGTTGGCCGCCGCGATGAAGTCAGTGCCAGGACTGTAGAGCGGATCGACGAACGCCCCCGCCTCTCCAACCAACGCCCAACGATCCGCCGACCAGCAACGTGACACGTTGTGGCTGTAGCCCTTCAAGCACAGAAAGTCTTCTACTTCGAATGGCTCGACCAGCGCCGCCAGATGCGGTTCATGCTCACGCAAGAACGCCATGCACTTGTCGAGTCCCGCGATGTTGGTGAAGTCGTGCGTTTCTTCATGAATAACCAGACCAACACTAGTGCGGCCCGTCGACAACGGTATCAACCACGCCCAGTAGCCAACGCCCATGAAGTGATTGGTCGAACGCCAACGGTCCTTACTGCCCTCACGCTGGTGCCACTCGGAATTGCTCGCCGGCACCATATCTTCAAGGTCGACCTTGCCCTTGACACGAAACCAACCGGCGTGCGCCTTGTGCGGCGAACCACGCGTGGTCTTCATACGCTTGCGAAGCAACGCTTGACGACCGGTTGCATCGACAACCCAGCGCGTCTGGACTTCGCCCGCTGCTAAGCCGATTGCTTCATCGCCTTGCCACGCGACGCGATGGTCCGAGCCATCGGTAGTCAGATCGATGTCGGTAACCTTGGCGCCTTCAATCATCGTCACGCCGTCGGCTTCGTTCATCTGGCGCAGATCGTTTTCAATCTTGCCACGATCCATCTGGTACGAACGCACCCGCGGTTCGGCGCACGGCCCAATCTCCGTTCGCTCGCCGAGTGGCAACTTGCCGCCGCCGGGGAAGAAGCGCAGCCCGAACTTCACCACATGCTCCTCGAGCAAGTAGTCGGCCAAGCCGAGGCTCTCCAAGTATTGACAGCCCAACTCGACCGACGATTCTCCGACCTTGTGCGCAGCGGCGGGAAGCGGCCGCGACATGCGGTCGATCACCGTAACCGACAGGTCGGGTAGTTCTCGGCGAAGCTGGCGGGCCAAGAGAAGACCGGCGAGGCCCCCGCCGCAGATGACGACGTCTTGCGTAGACGGCGAAGGCTGGTCGGACATATGGTGATCGAAATGAAGAGGCAGACGTTTGCCTGTCCACTGCTAATGCTAACGACCACGAGAATACGTTCCAAGCCAACGTGATCGACACTTTGAGGCATTGGGTCCGGCGCATGAACGTCGCGATCACGGTTGGCATCTACTCAGTAGTTGCCCCAGTCGGCTATGCCATCCTGGCGGCACTGTGCTTCTGCTGGCGCAAGAACCCAAGACGACGCGCAAACCGCCTGCAATTGATCACCTCACGTGCCTACCGATTCATGCATCGGTGGCTCGGATGGACACGCATCACCGTCTTTGATCATCAGAAATCGCTGCCGAATCTACCGGCAGGCCCGTTCGTCGTCATCGCCAATCACCCGACGCTGATGGACGTAACCGCAGTCACCGCGGTCATCGGCGGCGCCTGTTCGATCGTCAAACCGTCCCTGTTCCAACGGGCCATGATCAAGCCGCTGATGGTCGGCTTGGGCAACGTTGAGGGGCCCGGCCCCGATCCAATCCGTATCGGCAGAGTCATCGACGACTGCGTGGAACGATTGGCCTGGGGCCTGCCGGTCGTGATCTTCCCAGAAGGCACACGCTCGCCCCAAGGAGGCCTCGAACGCTTTGGCCGGGTCGCGTTCGAAATTGCCTGCCGGGCGAAGGTCCCACTCGTGTCTCTGACGATCACATGTGAACCGCTCTATCTATCCAAGCAGGTGACCCTATTCCGGCCGCCACACCCCACTCCGCGCATGGCGATCGAGGTATTGGCAGTAGACCAACCAGATTCGCTGGGCACCGACAGTCGGGATTTGCGCAAAAGGGTGGAACAGCGCTACCACGCCTGGTTGCGCAAGGTTGCGGTTGAGACATCGCGGTCCTACGATCCCGCGTCAAAGGATTCCGAATGTCAGACCAGCTAGCCGACCGCATCAAACAGATCATTGTCGAGACCCTCGCCCTTGAGGATGTTGACCCGGCCACGATCGAAACCGACGCGCCGCTGTTCGGCGAAGGCCTCGGACTCGACTCGATTGACGCCCTTGAACTCGCACTCGCATTTCACAAAGAGTTCGGAGTACGAACGCAAGAGAACGACGAGAACAACCGCGAGTACTACCAGTCGGTTGCCTCGCTCGTGAAGTTCATCACTGAGAAGCAAGCGGAAGCCGCCACCTCGGCAAGCTAGCAGTTCCCCGTTCGGCCGCGACACCGCCCCACCGTGCTCGGCGGGGCGACCTGACACGGCCACCAACCAGCCTGTAGACCCATTACACCGCGCTCGTGAACGTCTGGCCACACATCCTACGTTCGCTCGCCGCAGTCGTCTTGTGTGCGTATCCAGCACTGGTCTACT
>CALCZA010000092.1 GCA_937906475.1 uncultured bacterium | reverse complement strand
CTTTGTCACCGACGCTTTCGGAGTGACCAATTCGCGCCTGAATCGTCTCGGCTGAATCTTCAGATTCTGCGCCAGACTTCGCGCCGTCAAGAGTTATTGACCGCCTCAGAGTTATCCACTTGGAGACAAAGTTGATGATTTGGAGACAATGTTGATGGTTCGTGCGGTGAGTTTTTAGAACTGGTGCGTCTCACAATTAGTTCTGAACCAACCACCGATGGCGTCAAATCCAAACGCCTGAAGTCGCATCGGCACACCACTGAATAGCCCTTGTGGCAGCGGGTAACTGCGCGACAGCCCTGGGTTGCCAAAGCCCCCTGCGCCAGAAAAAGACACCTTGCCGAACATGCCGATGCCGTCTTCGATGATCAATGCCCCCGCGTATTCGGGATTGATGCAAAGCGGACCAGCGACCGTCGGAAGCGTCGGTGATCCAGGTAGAGACAGCATGACCACGTATGGCACCTGAGGGTTCGGAGCGAACGTGGTGTTGTCGATGGATACGGTCAAAGTCGAGTTGGTGACTTCCGCATCCAGACGCCGCGAGAAAAGGTCGAAGGCAACTGCCGAGACCGAACTGGGGCTCGCGACGGAAACATCAAAATCACCGCCGGCCATTGGCGCAGTGACGCTCGCTTGGGCGATGCCGTTGGCATCCGCGGTGATCGGCCCAGTGGGCGACAGGGCTGCGCCGGCGCTCGGTGTGAAGTAGACATTAGCCCCAGGTAGCGGAACTCCCTGAAGATCTCGCACTTGCACAACCAGCGGGGTAGGCATCGTGCACCGGCCGGGCCAATCTGGATATCACCGCTCACGACAGTCACGTTGCGCGTCGCCGACCGTCACATAGAGCTTGCCATCGGGTCCGAAACGTGCCGAGCCGCCGCTGTGAGCATTGCTCGTCTGCGGCAGTTCTAGGATGGCGTAACGGCTGCTATCCGAGAACGAGAGATTTGTGCTCTTCGGGTTGCTCAGGTCGCCGAGACAGGTGAAGCGGTCCAGGTGAAGAGTCGGTGTGATGCTCGACGTGTACAGCACGTAGATGTAGCCATTGGCAGCGAAGCTCGGATCAGCAATCACGCTCAGCAGACCGCGTTCGCCACCGTCGGTCACGCTTGGCACGGTGCCGACAGTCGACAGCGTTGACCTCGTCGACTCGACGAACATGCGCAGTTCACCTGGCAGGTCAGCAATCACGATGCGTTCGTCAGGCAGGAAGCAGAAGTCACCGGGCCGAGTCATGCCCTGTTGGGTCAGGACATCGACAGTGAATGCGACCGGAGTTGCGGTGCCTCTCGCGTTCGCTTGCTCTGAGTTTTCAACTTTACTCTCGCCTCGCAGGGCTGGGCGGCACCGCACTGGTTGCGGACGCCCATGAAGAAGTCTCTGATCGCAACAACTGTTCTGTGCCTTGCCCCTCTGAGCTTGGAGCAGCGCGCCTAAGCAGGGGAGGCCGAGGCGCAGGCAGAACTCGCGAATAGATACCGTGGTCATCACGCTCGATCGACAGAGAGGGCTGGGACGTCAGTAACAGCTAGGAGGACTACGAAGGAAATTACCGCGAAGTTCATCCGCGAATTGATGCAAATGTTGCAGGTCGAAAAGGGGCTGGTAATAGAATCACATTCATCCCTCTTTCAAGCTCAACGAAGCAATCAAGGGTCGTATGTGATCAACCAGAATGAGGCAGCACCGCAACGTGTCCTGCTTATCGCGGAGCATGCCTCCGCCAAGTTCGGCGGCGAGGCTAGCTTGCCACTGCAGTACTTCATGCGTCTCCGCAAGCGTGGCGTCGAATGCTGGATGGTCTCGCAAGCCCGGACTCGTGACGAGTTACTTGAACTCTTGCCGTCCGAGTCGGATCGACTGTTCTTCACCCCCGATAGCGGCTTTCACAAGCTGGCCGTCCGAATGGCGCGCCTGCTACCTGCGCGCCTGGGTGACTTCTCGTTTGGCTTCTTGTCCAGGGTCGTCACTCAGGTCGCTGCCCGACGAATTGCGAAGCGGCTGATCCGAGAACATGCGATCGACGTGGTCCATCAGTCGATACCGGTCTCTCCGCGCGAAGTGTCGCTGGTCTTCGGCGTCGGTGCTCCCGTCATCATTGGCCCAATGAACGGTGGCATGGTCTATCCGCCCGGTTTCCGAAACTTTGACGGGCGCATCGCCCACATCGTTATCGCCTTGGGCCGGTTCCTTTCGCCCTTCGCCCACCGCATCTTCCCTGGCAAGCCCCGCGCAGCCAGGCTTCTGGTGGCAAACGAGCGAACCCGACAGGCGCTTCCAGCCCGAATGCGAGAGCGCGCTGAGTTGCTGGTCGAGAACTGTGTCGACCTTGACCTTTGGCGTAGGGCTGGAGGCGAGGAGTCGCAGTCGGCCTCTCAGGCGAAGCTGCATTTTGTCTACCTGGGCCGCCTAATCAGCT
>CALCZA010000091.1 GCA_937906475.1 uncultured bacterium | reverse complement strand
TGCTCGTCGGTTACGTGGGTAGTCCAAAGCAACAGGTTGACTCCAAAGCGCATGGGAAAACTCTAGCCGCTTCGCGCCGCAACACACATCGCGTGACTCGCGCTCGGCGGGATTGCCGGCCGCAAGTCACAGCCTTGGGCGCCACCGCGATAGCCGCTGAGGGCACGCCACACAGCCTGTCAGTGCGCGCCGACCGGGTGATTGAAAGCGCCGGCGGTTGAGCCAAAAGCCGCGCTCGCAACCAGCGCAAGCCCCTCGCGCACTAACCTCCTACATCCGTACGCTCAATGACGTTATCGAGCCAGGCCGATCAGCGGCCGGCCAACGATCACCCCGCAGCCGAACTAATTCGGCATCTGCTTGCGGTAGATACCGAGCAAGCAGTGCTCCGGATACGGCATACCAACCGCGCGGCACGCACGCATCAACGCCATCTCCAGCTTTGCCATCGACTGGAACCTAGCGAACGTGCGGCAATCATCGAGTCGCATGAAGGCTTCCTCCTTCATGCCAACGGCAAGAAACTGGCGCTGCAGGACCGAGCGCGAGTTCATCTTAAAGCACGTCGGAAACGTGTCCTTCGGTTGCGTGCCCCACAGCCACGATTTAACGACGTGCCGCAGGCCCATCGGGGCCAAGCACGTCAGCAGCGGCATCGGCGAGATCGCCGAAACCGTGAATACCACAGCCAAACCACCGGGCCGAAGCGCGCGTGCAATCGACTTCGTGCACGCCGCTGGATCAGCGATGTGCTCGGCAACCATGCGCATAGTGACCAAGTCGAAGCCGCCTTCGCCATCGAACATATCGATGCCGCCGCGAATCTTCTCGTGCACCCAAGGATTCTCGTCAAGCGTTGGGTCGGGGTCGATGCCAGTCAGCTTCTCGCAACGCTTCGACAGGACTTCGGCCAGCCCCAAGTTATTGGGAAACAACTCACGGCCACAACCAACGTCGAGCCACGACATGCCCTTAACGACGAGGCCGGCAACCAACGCCTCATAGACGTCGTCGGGCGTGTAGTAATCGCAACTCTGACGCAAACGCGGGCCCCAGCCAAGCGCGCGTTGCGGGCCGTAGCGGCGATGAAACATCTGCCGAAGAGACGACTCGTCCGGCAAGCGAAGCAGTGGCGGTGGGCTCACGAAAACAATCTCGCTGGATCAGCAACGGGGAAGATGGCATCGAGTTCTGCCATGCAGTCGTCGGACAGTTCGACATCCAAAGCCAATAGGTTGTGGTCAAGCTGCTGGGCATGACGCGCGCCAACCAACACCGACGACACGCCTTGGTTTTTCAGGACGAACGCGAGCGCCATGCGCGTCGCATCGGTGCCGTGCTGCTCTGCCAAAGCGACCAGCTTCTGGGCGCGCTCGAGGTAGTCGTCACTCATGAAGTTGGCGACAAACTTCTTACCCGACTCTTCGGTCGCACGCGTGTTGCGCGGCGGCGCCTCGCCGGGCTTGTATTTACCGGTCAACACGCCCTGCGCGAGCGGCGAATAAACTAACTGGCCCATGCCTAACCGCTGCGACGTCGGCACAACGGCCACTTCGATCTCGCGGCGGTAGAGGTTGTAGAGCGGTTGGTTGGTGATCGGCAGGTGCCAACCTTCGGCTTGGCACAGTGCGACTACTTCGGCAATGCGCTCGGCCGGCCACATGCTGACGCCCCAGTAGAGAATGTATCCCTGCTGGATCAGGTCGTGCATCGCCAACGCAGTCTCGCGCACCGGCACGTCGGGGTCGAAGCGATGGCACTGGTAGAGATCGACGTAGTCGGTAGCAAGGCGCTTGAGCGACTTCTTGATCGACTCGTGAATGTGCTTGCGCGACAAGCCGCGATCATTGACATCCTCGCTCATCGGAAAGAAGCACTTCGTCGCGATCACCAAACGATGTCGCGGCAAGTCTTTGATGGCGACGCCAAGAGCACGTTCGCCCTCACCGTTGTTGTAGACATCGGCTGTGTCGAACAAGTTGATGCCGTTTTCGAACGCATGCGCCACGAGGCTCTGCGACCCCTGGTCGTCGACAATCGTGCCGATCGTCAACCAGGAACCGAGGCCGATCGCACTGACTTTGACGCCAGAAGCTCCGAGGAGGCGGTATTGCACAGAGGCGTTGTAGCAGGGGGCCTTGCCAGCGGCCACCTTCCGCCGGACAACAACCGGCGAACCAATGGGAACCCGGAGCAGGCACTGGTCCGGCGAGGCCGTTTGCGCGATGCTCCAAGGGGTGAGCAACCCCACATGAAGGACAAGAAACGCATCGCACTAATCTCGACCGGCGGCACGATCGAGAAGACCTATGACGAGTTCCACGGCGTGCTCGACAACGCCAACAGCGTGCTCGACGTGGTCTTGGCCGGCTTGCAACTCAACGGTGTCAAAATCGTGCGGGTGCCGCTGCTCAACAAAGACAGCCTGGAGATGACGCCCCAGGATCACGAACTGATCGCTCGCACCGCGTGCGCCATGGCCGAGGCACATGACGGCGTCATCATCGTACATGGCACCGATCGCCTGCCGGTAACGGGCGAACTGCTGTATTCGCTGCGAGCCGTGCCGCGCGTGCCGATCGTGCTGACCGGCGCAATGCGGCCCTACATCATGCGCAACACCGACGCGATGCAGAACATGACCGAGGCGATGATCGCGGTTCAGGTGATGCCACCGGGCATCTACTGCTCGATGCAGAACCAGGTGCTGCAGTTCCCAGGCGTCGTCAAGGATCGGGAGCGCGGCTTGTTCGTGCACAGCGATGACTAGGTCAGCAGCCGATAGCGAACCTAACGGCGGCCAAGCTCCGCACGAAGCCCCCGTCATCCCACTGCGAGCGCGACTCCCGGCGCTAATACCGCTAGGCACGGTCTGGGTGATCGCACTTCTGCCGGTCGGCTTCTACCTGCTACACCTAAGCAACCCGCAGGCTGCGGTATCGCTGTCGACTGCAGCGACAGAATTAACGCTGCAAGCCCTGTTCGTGGCCGCCGCGGCCGCGATCGCTGGCTTCTTGCTGTATCCCCCGCTACCGGCCTGGGTGCGCCGCTACCTCGACCGCACGCGCACGAAGTGGAGCGCCGATCGCGCCCCCATGGCGCGTGCCATTTCCGAACTCAAGCACTTTGAAACGGCCCAGAAGCACTTCGAAATCGCCAAACTCGCGTGGATCCGCTCCGACTACGCACTGGTTGCGACGCACGCCCAACGCTCCGTCGCGCTCGATGCCACGCTGCCATCTGCGCAGTATCTGCTCGGACTCATCGCGCTGCAGACGGATGCACGGCCCGAAGCACTCGCCGCCTTCAGCGCTGCCGAGCAACTCGACCCTGGGCACGCGTTTGGCCACGCGCTTCTGCATCTGGCGCACGTTCAACACCTGCTCGGCGACCAAAACTCGTCGCTCGCAAGCTTCAAACAGTACGCCCGTGCTCATGGCAGTAACCACCGCAGTAACTACTGGCACGGCGAGGCGCTACTAGCAGTCGGCCGCGCCAACGAAGCAGCCAAGGCCTTTCAGGCGGCAGCCGCCGATCCCAAAGCCCGACTGACCGCCGAAGAGAACTGGTTCCGTGCCCGAGCGCGAGTGCGCTGCTGGCGCATTGGCCGCGTCGAGCAAACTGCGGGAGACAGCAAGTGAAGGACGTGCTGCAGCAAGCCGATGAGATCCCGATCACGTTGCTGGTGACGCTGGCCTATGTGACCCTCGCGTTCCTAACCAGTCCCATCTCGCCAACCAACCAGCAACTGCACCAACACGGCTGGCTACTCGCTACGGAAGTTTCCAACGGCGAACCATGGCGACTGCTGAGCAGTGCGTTCCTACACGGCGGCTGGATACACCTAGCGTGCAACACCTACGCGATGCTAAGCATCGGCCCAGCGCTCGAACGCAGCCTGGGCAGCTTGCGCATGGCGCTGCTATATGTCATCAGTGCACTCGGTGGCAGCCTCGCCGTATGCCTAATCAACGATGCGTGGCAGCCGGTGCTCGGTGGCTCGGGCGCCCTGTTCGGCATGATAGGAGCCGTGATCGCACTGCAAATGCGAAGCAGCAGCAGCGCTCTCGGCTTCCTACAATACGCCGGCCCACGCCGCACCCTGAAGCTGATCGCGCTGTATCTCGTCATGGGCATGATCCTGCCGTTCATCAGCAACACAGCCCACGTCGGAGGACTAATCTCAGGTTTTGGCCTGACGTTTCTGTTCATGACCGGAACGCACGCGCTCGAGCGCTGGATGACAGGCTGGCGCGTGGCCTACGTCGCGCTGCTTAGTGGCCTGCTGCTACATGTGCTGCAACCAACAACGCGTTGGGATTGGCTGGAGCGACAATCCCGAGCGACTGAAAACCGCGAGCGCAGCGACGACCTTGCGATCGCCGCAGCCATGTCTCTTACCGGCAAGAGCAAGGTCACGAGATCGGACCTGCTTGCCGTGCAGATGGAAATGAAGACGCTCGATAGCTGGCTCAAGGATTGGAACGAGAAGTAGCGGCGAAAGCTACTGCACCGCGTGCTTGCGCAGGCGCCGCACGCACGCCTCCTTGCCCAGCAAGAACACAACGTCGAAGAAGCCAGGCCCCTTATTCGTGCCCGTCAGTGCCGCGCGCACCGGACCGACGAAGTGGCCAAACTTGATCTCCTGCTGCTCGGCCCAAGCACGCGCCGCGCGTTCCAAGGCTGCCGGCGTCGCAAACGAACTCTCAGGCTCTGGCGCATCTTCCAGCGTCGGCAGACGCACCGCATCATCCGCATCGCCACGATCACCGGGGAAACTCACTGCCATCGGCAAGGTCTCCAGCAAGTCCGCGAAGCCGGCGAACCACGTCTTGCAGTCTGGACGCTTCTTGATCGCCTTCAGCGCCGGCTCATCCAACTCAGGATCCGCTAGCAACCACTGCACCTTGTCCGGGAACTCGGACAGCACCGTGACCCGCTCTTGGTAGCACGCGACCACGTTGCGCAACCAGCCTTGATGGCCAGCCAACGCGCCTTCCGGCAAGGCGGCTTCCAGCCACTGCTGACTGCGGGCCAGGCAATCATCGGTCGACCACTTACGAATGTACTCGCCACACATCCAGTGCAACTTGTCGACATCAAACTTGGCACCGGACTTGCCGACACCACCGATCTTGAACGCCGCCACCATCTCATCTCGAGTGAACACATCGCGATCCGCTGAGAACCCCCAGCCGAGCAACGAGATGTAGTTAAACACCGCCTCCGGTGGGTATCCGAGGTCGCGATACTCGAGCGTGCTCTTCACACCAGGATCGCGCTTCGATAGCTTGCCGCCCTTCTGGTTGAGGATCAGCGGAATGTGCGCGTATTGCGGGCATTCATGACCGAGCGCTTCGAACACGAGGTTCTGCTTGATGCCGTTGAGGAAGTGCTCTTCGCCGCGCACCACGTGCGTGATCTTCATGTCGACATCATCGATGACGCACGCGAAGTTGTAGAGCGGCACGCCGCCGGCGCGCACCATGACCCAGTCATCGAGTTGCTTAGTGTTGACCTCGACGTCACCTCGAATCAGATCGTTCACCTTGATGACACGTTCTTCTGGCATGCGAAAACGCACGTTCGACGTGAGGCCCTGCTCTTCGAACTCAGCGCGCTGCACATCCGTCAGGTCGCGGCAACGACCGTCGTAGCCGAGGAACGAACTCTTGTTAGCCTTCTGCTCGGCGCGCACCGCCTCCATTCGTTCAGGAGTGCAGTAGCAGCGGTAGGCATGGCCAGCGGCCAGTAGTTTCTTCGCCGCTTGTTCGTAGCGGTCCAACCGCTGCATCTGGAAGTAAGGACCAAAGTCGCCGCCGCCATTGCTGCGGTCACCGGCATCAAACGACGGCCCTTCATCCCAATCGATGCCGAGCCACGACAGGCCTTCGAGAATGACCTGCAGCGACTCGTCGGTACTGCGGGCGCGATCGGTGTCCTCGATCCGCAACACGAACGTGCCGCCGAGGGCTCGGGCCAAAGCCCAGTTGTACATCGCCGTCCGCGCACCACCGAGGTGCAACGGTCCGGTCGGAGATGGCGCAAAACGCAAACGAGGAGTCGGATGGATCATTGGGTGGCAAACAGGTTGCGCACCACACCCTCACACGACAAGCAGCGCGTGACCATGCCAGGACAAAAAAGCACAACCTGGCCGTCCAGCAACCAACCTGGATCAAGCACCGGTCATGCCGAGCAGCTCCAACTGCCAGCCAGACCCGGTCTGACGCAGCACGCTCAGGCTGGCCAATTCGACCGCGTAAGCGTCCCGTGGGGCGTCCAAATCGCCAAGCAGGTCGGCGATCGTCTGCCGCACGATGCCGCGGTGAGCGACTAGCAGGGCGTCTCCTTGCCAGGGTGAGGCGGCGAGTTCGGTGACAGCTGCCGAGACGCGGGTAGCAAAATCCCTGCGCGGCTCCCCCTCCGGAAAGCCATGCGTCTTACCGGCCTCGTAATCGGCCCAAAACGTCGGAAAGGCCGCGTCAATTTCTTCGCGCGTCATGCCTTCACAGGCACCAAACGAGATCTCACGAAAGCGCTCGTCGGCGCGTTGGGCGCTGGCATCAATCGTGACACCAGATTCGCGCAAGCCGCCGACCAGAATCGCAGCCGACTCCACGGCGCGCGACAACGGCGAATGCACCACCTGGACAAAGGACACTCCCGCCAGCAGCGGCAGCAACGCGCGGATCTGCTGACGACCAACGTCCGAAAGCGGCACGTCGTTCGCGCCGTGGTAGCGAATTGACGACTGGCCTTCGGTTTCTCCGTGGCGCACAAGCCACAGACGCCGCTCGGATTTCATCGTAATTGCAGGCCGACGGCTACTTCATCAATTGCAGCACGATCACGGCACCGATGCCGAGAACGACCAGGCCGATACCGACCAACACGGCACGGTTCCAACCGGCGTGCTCTTCGACAACCTTCTGCAGACGGTTCGACTGATCTTCGTGCGTGCGTCGCAGCTGTTGCAGACCTTTGTCGGTGGTGCGCTTCAGCTCATCAACGGCACCGTCCTGCGCCTTAGCAATGTCGCTCGCGAGGCCCTTGAGTTCCTCGGAGCGACGACTGGCGAGTGCCTGTGTGGCCTTGGCCTGATCGCCACTGTGCTCGACTATCTTGTCCATCGACATGTGGATGCGATCCATCGTCGACTGGAACTGAATGACCGTCGAGGCAGTGCGCTCGTCAGTCTTGGCGGCGCGATCGAGCGCCTTTTCGACGCTCTCGAGCAAGTTCGGCAAGCGCGTCATCGTCGTCGACAACTTCTCACCGAGCTCGTTCTGCTTTGCCATATGCTGCGACAGCGACTGCAACGTCTCCAACTGCTGCTGACCGAGCACCGGCATCGAGCTGGTCGCATCGACAATCTTCTGCAGTTTCTCGTCGCTGGCAGCCTGCGAGCCGCGCATCAACGCCGTCAACTCTTGGAAGTGATGACCGACTGCGTGCATGGCTTCTTCGCGATCGGACATCTTGCGCGACGACCGGGCCTCGGCCGGTTGGAACGTCGACGACACCGAACGACCGTTGCCGTTACCGCTGCGGGGCTTGATCAACTCCGACTCGACGCGCGAGGCGGAGGCAGCGGACGGTTGCGCCTGCGCGGAGGAAGGAGACGTGCTATTTGGATTCTCGATCCGGACACCCGAACCAGAACCCCAGCGACCCTTCAAACGTTGGAAGAATGAACCCTTGTTGACCATCGTGCCTAACGTCGCGTGACCAAACGCAACGCCCAGTAGATGCCGAGAACCGTGACCAGCGGCACCGAAGACCATCCGGGTGCGAAATCCGCTAGTCGTTGACCAATCCGGTCCTCGACGAAGAGTTCGACACTACCGCATATTCAGACCCCCGGGAAGGCGCGTTTTTGACCAAGGTTTCCAGGTAGCGGCAGTTCGCCCGAAGAAACTCACTTGACCCAGATCGATTGATCGTTAGTTTCTTCGCCGCGCTTCCTCCAGGCGACCTAGTCGTCCTGCCGAAGAAGAGCAAGCAGTGCCAAATGGGGAGTTAGCTCAGTTGGTAGAGCGCCACAATGGCATTGTGGAGGTCATGGGTTCGATTCCCTTACTCTCCACCATTTAGCACTGCTTGCAAACGCCTGTCGATCGCGTCTTTACGTGGACC
>CALCZA010000090.1 GCA_937906475.1 uncultured bacterium | reverse complement strand
CGTGAACCGCCTAAGGGTGGCAAGGCAAACGAGCTCACCGCCGAAGCGTTCGACAAAATGCTCGCAACGATGATGGCGTTGGCTGGCCAACCACAAGCGCAGCAACCGAACATACAAGGCCCGCAAGGCCGCCCGAGCCGCAGCCAACAGCAAGGCCCATCGGGCTCGAGTGCAGACACCCCGACCAGTGCCAAACCCGGTGCCAAACCCGGTGCCAAACCCGGTGCCAAACCAGGTGATAAGGCTAGCAAGGACTCCGGTCCAAAGCGCCCGACCTACCCAAAGAAGCCGCGCGAAGACTTACAGAAAGAAGCGCTCAACAAGGTGCTCGACGGCGACCTGCCGCTACGCATCGAAGCACACCGCGTCGACGAGTTGCGCGATGCCTTGAACCTGCAACGCGAGAAGGAAATCCCGCTCGTCGTGCTGGAGCAGGCCTACGGCGCGGACCGCGTCACCGAAGCCATCGCCGAGCACGGCGCCACGGTCGTGCTGACCGACGTGCTCCCGTTCAGCCTTGCGGCGCCTGGTGACAAGCGCAACGCCTACGCGAAGTACGATCCGACCGCGTTGCCGCACCAGCTAAATGTTGCTGGCGTGCCGTTCGCGATTGCTGGTGGCACGGCGCGACTGAGCGCGATGCTGCCAATGATGGCGGCCGCCGCAATCGGCAGCGGCTTGTCCGAAGACGCGGCGCTGCGTGCGATCACGCTGACGCCAGCCGAGATCCTCGGCATTGCCAAAGACACTGGTTCGCTCACGCGCAACAAGCTTGCCGACGTGGTCGTGACCGATGGCTCACTGTTCGCATCCGACAGCCGCGTGCTATTGGTCTTGTCGAAGGGCCGCACCGAATACGAGGCGAAGTAGGAGACCAACTGATGCAGATTCTAAACCAGCGCCGGACGACCGGCGCATTGCTACTCACTGCCTTGTGCGCGACACCGATTGCCGCCCAAGACGTGCTCGTGCAAGCGAGCAAGATCGTCGTTGCCTTTGGCGCCGGGGAAACGAAAAGCACCACGCTGGAGAACAGCGCGCTGCTGATTCGCGACGGCAAAATCGCGTTCGTCGGCACAGACATTCCCGCCGAGGCGCGCCGCGCCGCACGCGTGATCGACTACGGCACCGCCACGATCTCCCCCGGCTTCGTGCTCGCCGCGACCACGCTCGGTCGCGACGTCGACCTTGGCGAAGGTGCGATCGCGTTCACGCCCGACCTGCGCACAGCGGAAGCGTTTGACCCGTGGCTCGAGCAACTGGAGCAACTCGCACCGGCAGGCGTGACTGCGTTTGGCCTGGTGCCATCCGCCCGCAATGTCGCTGGCGGCATCGGCGCGGTCGGCAAGCCCGGCAAGGAACGAGGCCGCCTGCTCGCGCCGGAAGTGTTCGTCGGCTTCTCGGTATCGAGCGCCGCGCGTAACCAAGAACGCCAGCCAACGTCTCTGATGGGTGCGCACCAGATGCTGCGCGAGTCGTTCACCGAAGCGCGCGATGGCGTCAAGGTCGGCCCCGACCTCGCCGTGCTGCGTCAGGTAATGTCCGGCCAACGCCCGGCGTTCTTCTACGCCGATACGTTTGCTGAGATCAACGCGGTGCTCGAGATTGGTGCAAGCTTCAACTTCGCACCAGTGATCCTCGGTGCCGGCGAGTCGGACCGCGTGCTGAAGAAACTCGCCACCCGCGGTGCTGGTGTCGTGCTCAACACGCTCAACCCCAAGATGCGTCGCGCAGAACTCGAACTGCCTGCCAAGCTCACCAAGGCCGGGATCCCGTTCTGCTTCGCCGGTCGCCCTGAACTTCTGCGCATGTCGGCAGCCCTGGCCGTTCGTTATGGTCTGTCACGCAACACGGCAAGCGCCGCGCTGACGCGCACGCCATCCACGTTCCTCGGCCAACAAGCCAACGTCGGTGCCCTGCGCAGCGGTTGCGGGGCTGACTTCGTCGTCTACCAAGGCGACTTCCTTGACCTCGGTGCGCGCCACATCGCGACTTGGGTTGACGGCAAACTCGCGCACGGCACGGCCCCAAAACGGTCCAGTAAGAAGACTCGAACCATCAACTCCGCTGGAGGTCGCTAATGACTCGCCTACTATCGATCTCAACGCTGCGCACCTGCACGTTGGCCCTAACGCTCACCGCGTTCGCGGCGGCGCAACAAGAAGTCACGGCATACACCAACGCAACCATCCTGCCTGGCGGCAAGCCCGCCATGTCCAACGCGACGCTGGTCGTGTCGGGCGGCAAGGTGATCGCGATCGGCGGTTCAGACCTCAAGGTTCCGGACGGCGCCAAGGTCGTCGACTGCAACGGCAAGACGATCACGCCCGGCTTGATCGACGCGTCGTTCCAAAGCGGCAACACCGCCCAAGACCTCAACGAGCAAAGCGACGAAGTCACGCCGCACCTGCGAGTGCTCGACAGCATTGATCCCGAAGACCCACGCTTCCAACGCGCGCGCAACGCTGGCGTCACCACGGTGCACGTCATGCCCGGCACGCGCAACGTGATCGGCGGGCTAGGCTGCGTGCTCAAGACGCACGGCACCGACCCGAAGGAAATGGTCATCAAGGAAGATGCGAGCATGCGCATCGTCATGGGCGCCGAGCCTTCGATGAGCAACCGCGCGATTCGCGGTGGCCGCGTCAACTCGATGTACTACCGCCGACCGACGAGCCGCATGGGCGTCATCTGGGCAGTGCGCCGCGCGTTCTACGACGCAAAGGAAGCGCTGACGAAGACGCAAGGCGCTCCCGGTGATGCACCGCCGAGTCCCGGCACGCAGGTACTAACGCAGGTTCTGCAAGGCAAGTTGACCGTCGTCACAACGGCGCGTTCGGAGCAAGATCTTCGCACCGCGCTGCGCATCGCCGACGAGTTTGGCTACAAGACGGTCATCGATGAGGCGCAAGACGCCTACATGGTCGCAGACGAACTAGCTGGCAAGAAGGCCGTTGTCATGCTCGGCTCACCGAGCGCCGAAGCAGTTGGCGGTTCGGCCAGCGCCGATGGCTCAGCGCCTCGCGCTGGCACCGTCGCCGTGCTCGCTCAGAAGGGCGTCACGTTCGTGATCACGACCGGCACCAACACCGCCGCGTTGCCATTGATCAACGAAGCGATGTTCGCGGTTCGCAATGGCCTCGGCCCACAACAAGCACTCGACGCGATCACGATCGAACCAGCCAAGCTGCTCGGTCTCAGTGATCGCATCGGCAGCCTTGCCCCAGGCAAGGACGCCGACTTCGTCATTTGGTCCCAACACCCCCTCGACCCGGCCGCCGTTGCCGAGTCAGTCCTCATTAACGGCCAGTCCGTGTCGCAACTCCGATGAACCACTCTCTTCTGCGAATCGCGATCGCCTGCACGACGATCGCTGTACCCGCCATCAGTCAAGACATTGTCGCCATCAAGGCGAAGACCATCCACACGATTACTGGTCCTAGCATCCAAGACGGCGTCATCCTGCTGCAAAACGGTCGCATCCAAAAGATCGCCAAGGCCGCCGACGTCGAGATCCCGTGGTCTGCCACGGTGATCGATGCCAGCGACAAGGTCGTGATGCCGACGTATGTGCTCGCCCACTCCAACGGTGGCATGCGCGGTGCGAATGAAACCATGCAGAACGTGCCGTGGCTTTCGGTCGCGGACGCGATCGACCCGGCGTCGACCTACTTTGAAGGCATGCTGCGCAACGGTGTCGGCACGATCCACGTGCTACCCGGCAACAACACGCTGATGGCCGGCTCCGGGATGGTGCTGCGGCCGTTCGGTCGCACAGTCGAAGACATGACCGTCGCCGACAACACCGGCATGAAGCTGTCGCTGATGACCAGCAATGGCAGCCGCCTGCAAAAGATCCGCGAGATGCGCCGCGCAATTGCGGCCGTTCGCGAATACCTCGCCAACTTCCAGCGCGAGCAAGCCGAGTTCGAAAAAGAGCAAGCCGCTGGTGCGATCCCCGCTGACAAGAAGTGGGAGAAGGAAATCGATCGCAAGCAGAAGGCCGCCGTCGAACTAATCGAAAAGAAGCTGAAGGGCTGGCTCTACGTGCCGAGCTTCGCGGAACTCGATGAAGCCCTGCGCATGTCGAAGGACCTGGACCTTAACATGATTCTCGGCGCCAATCTCGACGAGGCGATGCCGATGCTGACCAAGCTGAAGCAGCCAGTCGTGCTCGACGCGATCATCGAATATTACGAGACCGACCCGGAGACACGTAAAGAAGAGCAGCACTGCTCGGCCAGCATGCTCGCCGACGCCGGCGTGCCGTTCGCGCTATCGCTTGGTAGCGCCGGCCCAACCAGCTACCCATGGTGGCAAATCGGCACATGCATGCGCAACGGCCTCACCCGCCAACAAGCGCTCGAAGCACTGACCATAGTGCCGGCCAAGATGCTCGGCCTGGATGACCAAGTCGGCTCGCTCGCCGTTGGCAAGCTCGGCAACATCCAGATCCTCAGTGGCGACCCGACGTCGGCTACGAGTTGGGTCGAGACCGTCGTGCTCGAAGGCGAAGTCGTCTACGAGCGCAAGAAGGACCCTCGCTTGAAGTATCTGTTCGAAGCGGCCGAGAAGGCTGCGGAACCACAGACACCGAAGGTTTCTGACAACAAGAAGAAGGGCGAGGGTCAGTAATGTTGCTCTCTCGCTCCCGCACCTTGGCGGTGCTCGGTGCCGCTGCGCTTGCAGCTACATCGATCACCGCTCAAGAAGCTGCGCCTGTCCCTTCTAATACGTTCGCCGTGCGCTGCGGCACGCTGCTCGTCGGCGACGGTTCGGCGCCACAGCACAACGTCTGGCTGGTCGTTCGCGACGGCAAGGTTGAGAGCGTCGGCAAGTCATCTCCGGCCTCCGATCTAGCAACCGTCGACGCCAGCAACAAAGTTGTGATGCCAGGCATCGTCGCCGTCGATGGCGACCTTGCCATCGCAACCGACAGCGAATACCAAGTCACGCCCGACGCGTTCGCAATCGATGCCTTCGACTTTGAACGCTCGTGGCGTCGCGCCCTCGAAGGCGGCATCACGTCGAGCTACCTGTCACCGGGGCGACAACGCCTGGTGTCCGGCCAAGGCGCCGTCGTCAAGCTCGCCGGCACCGACATCGTTGCGCGCGTGCTCAGTGAAGAAGCTAGCCTGCGCGTCAACTTCGGCGATGGCGCCCTCAGCGCCCCACGCGTGTTCGAACCGAGCGCGCACCCGACCGACGAAGACCCGCTCGAGCCGGCGCGCATCCAAACGCCGACATCGCGTATCAGCATGTTGGCCGAACTGCGCGCAGTCTTCGCCGCAGCGACCGACAAGAACACCGACCCAGGTGGCGAGGGCCCAGCCGAACACCAATACGACGAGAAGGCTCTCCGTGCAGTCATCGGCGGCACGCTGCCAATGCGCGCTGGCGCCACGTCGACGCACGACATCCGTCGCGCTCTGCAACTGCAGAAGGAACTCGGCATCCAAATGGTGCTCGAGGATCCGCGCGAGATCGGCCCGGTTGCGAAGATGGCTGCTGACCAAAAGGTCATGGCCACGTTCCGCATGCCGACGATGTTCGGCAAGTCGGTGCCGGGCGGCGAAGACCGTCTCGGCGTCGTCGCCAAGTTGCACCTCGATGCACCGGCCAAGGCCGCTGCCGCTGGCGTCATCGTCGGCCTCAGCCCCGCCGCTGGCGTGCCGCTGCGCGACTACCTGATGTCGGTTGCGATTGCGGTTCGCCACGGCCTGTCAGAGACGCTGGCGATGCGTGCCGTCGGCATCGATGCGGCTCGCATCCTCGGCGTCGCCGACCGCGTCGGCTCGCTCGAAAAAGGCAAGGACGCCGACTTCGTCGTGCTCAGTGGCGAGCCACTCGCGATTGGTTCGATGGTCGAGTCGACCTGGATCGATGGCAAGCGCCGCTTCACTCGCAAAATCGACAGCCAGGTGCTTGCGATTCGCACCAATCGCGTTCACGACGGCACCGGCCGCGTGCTTCGCAGGGGTGTCATCCTGATGCAGAACGGCCGCATCAAGGCCGTTGGCGAAGACCTATCGATCCCATACGGCGCCGAGGTCATCGATTTTGATGGCGGCGTCGCCACCCCTGGCTTCGTCGATGTGTTCTCGCATCTTGGCCTCGCTGGCGAAGGCACGGGCGTTCCTTCCGGCAACCCGGGCCAACGTCTGCACGAGATCATTCAAGCCGATGATCCAATGTTCGAACCGGCCCTGCGCGAAGGCATCACGTCGCTGCTCGTCGCGGGCAAAGACAGTGGCCTATCGTCCGGCCGCCTCGCGGCAATCAAGACCGGAGCCGTTGACCGCGAAGGCCTCGTGCTGCGCGCCATCGCTGGCCAGCGCATGGTGCACAACGCTATCGGCCCCAATGCCATCAAGCCGCTCGCCGACCAAATCGCTCGCGGCCGCAAGTATGTCGACTCGTGGGCCAAGTATGAGAAGGCTCTCGACGAGTGGCAGAACGGCAAGGCCGCCGCGCCGAAGCCCGCCAAGAAGCCCGAGCCAGAAGCCAAGGAAGGCGAGAAGGTCAAGATCGATCCGCTGACCGGCACGTGGGAAGCGGAGATCACGATCCAGGAACGCTTCAAGTTGCAGATCAAGCTCGACCTGACGCTCAAGGGATCGAAGGTCACCGGCACGATCTCGATAGGCATGGGCGGCCGCGAAGGCGGGCCCCCACCGCAAGAGGTCTCCGGCACGTTCGAGAAGAACATACTGAAGATCGAGTTCAGCGGCATGGGCGGTGAAGCCTCGCTCGAAGCAACGGTCTCGGCTGACACCATGACTGGCAAGCTCAGCCTCGGCCCAATGGGTTCGCAGGACGTGACCGGCACGCGCACCAGCAAGAAGGCAGGCGAGGCGCCAAAGCGACGTGCCTCGCGCACCAAGCAGAAGGCGGGCGAAGAGGGCAAGCCAAAGGCCCCGAAGCTCGACCAGAATCTTGAGCCAATGCGCGCGGTGCTCAAAGGCCAAGCCAGCCTCGTCGTGCGTGCCAGTCGCGCCCCCGCGATCAAGGACGTCATCACGCTGCTTGAGAAGGAGAACATCTCCTACGTGCTCGCCGGCTGCGATGACTTGCTCGACGACCAATCGCTGCTCGGTAGCCACAAGCCGCCGATCGTCGTTGGCCCAGAAGTCGTCGTCGAAGACGACGGCGAACTGGTCAACGTCGCGGCCACGTTCGCCGACTACGGCATGCCGATCGTGTTCGGCAGTGGCAACTGCCAAGGCACTCAGTTCCTGCCGATACACGCCGCCTACGCGGTGCGCTACGGCTTGAGCCCGCAGGATGCCTTGCAAGCGCTGACACTGTGGCCCGCGCAAGCGTTCCACCTCGACGACCGAATCGGTTCGCTCGAGAAGGGCAAGGACGCCGACCTGGTGGTGTTCTCTGGCAACCCGTTTGAACCTACTAGCCGCGTGCTCTTAGTCGTCTGCAATGGCCGCGTCGTCGTCGACAACCGCGAGGAAGTGCAATGATGTTCTCCAAGACAATACTGGCGCTAACCGCGTCGCTCTTGCTTCCCGTGCTGGTAACGGCGCAGGCAGAGAAGGCCACCAAGCTCGTTGCTCCGAAGGCCAAGTCCGAGATGGCCGAGAAGCAGGATCCCGCTAAGCAAGCCCCCGCTAAGAAGGCCGAACGGCCACCAGCGCCGGCGTTCAAGATGTGGAACCCGCGTCGTCCGAAGGATGAAGCAAGCCACAAGGTCGCCAAGTGGGGACCGCGCGGATTGCCGAGCCCCGGCTATGCGTTCTTCGCACAGAAGATCCTGCCGATCAGTTCGGCTCCGATCTTTGATGGCGTCGTCATCACCAAGGACGGCAAGATCGAAGCAATCGGCAAGGCATCCGAGATCTCGGTACCTGCTGGTTACGAGCGCGTCGACTGCGGCGACTCGACGATCATCCCTGGCATCGTCGAACTACACTGCCACATCGCGAGCCCGAGCTTCGACCTCAACGACACGGTTCACCCGACCAACCCCGAGTTCCGCACCCTCGACCTGATCAGCATGGAGCATGATCAGATCAAGATGGCGCGCGCCGGCGGCGTCTCGACGGTGCTCTACATCCCAGGTTCGGGCTCGAACATGGGTGGCTTCGGCACGCTGACGAAGACCTACGGCAAGTCGCCGGAAGAAGCGCTCGTGCGTTTCCCGGGCAGCCTCAAAATCGCGCAAGCCGGCAACCCGGAGCGTGGCAGTGGCGACCTCGGCAGCGGCATGATGGGTATGTCGGAAGGCATCCGCATGACGCTGCTCGACGGCAAGAAGTATTGGCAAGAGACGCTCGCGTTCGAAGCGGGCACCGGTCCGAAGCCCATCTACGACCCGACGCTCGAACTGATCAGCGGCCTGTTCCGCCACGAGTACCCGCTCAGCGTGCACACGCAGATCTACCAAGTTGTGCTGCAGACCCTGCAGGAACTGCGCCTCGAACTCGGCATTTGGACGGTCATCGTGCACGGCACGTTCGACGGCTACAGACTCTCAGAAGACCTGCTCGCAGCAGGCTTGCCAGTCGCCGGTGGTCCGCGCGCCTACCACTTCGATCGCAAAGATGGATCGTTCCAAGGTGTGCTCGCCAACTACGCCAACGGTGGCAAGCTCGGCTGGAGCGAACCCGTCTACGGCCTCGGCCGTGATGGTATCGGCGTCAACACCGACTCGCCGGTCGTCGCGCAAGAGCAGTTGACGCTGCAAGCCGCGATGGGTGTTCGCATGGGCCTGCCGCACGAATGGGCGCTGCGTGCTCTGACGATCAACGCCGCCCGTTTCGTCGGCATCGAGCACCGCGTCGGTTCGCTCGAAGTCGGCAAGGACGCCGACATCGGTATCTGGAACGGCGATCCAATCGACCCGCGCTCGTACGTTCGCAAGCTCGTCGTCGGCGGCAAGATCTGCTACACGCGCGATCCAAACCGCCCCATGTGGTAACGGCCAAGAGGTAACGCTGAGCCGTTACCTCGACTGCCCTGCCGAGATTGGCTTCGAAGGCTGACTGCAAGACCGACTATTTCTCAAGTGCGACTCACTGCTCCCACAACCTTGCTGACACTGTGCGCGCTGGCTACTGCCAGCGGGTCGATCCATGCACAGGCTGGGATCAACGCAGCGAGTGGCAGCAGCAAACGCAAAGCACCGATCACGGGACACCTGGCGCGCCGCTTGCTGCCAGTCGACCGCGCCGCCATCGACGGTGCCGTGCTGATCGAACAAGCGGGCCGCATCCTTGCGGTCGGGCCGCGCAAGACGACGACGATCCCACCCGAAGCCACCGTTGTCGATCACGGTAACAACTGGTTGTCGCCGTACTTCGTCGATTTGCACCACCACGTCAGCTGTGGCGGTGGCAACGACATCAGCCTTCCTTACGAAGCTGCTCTCGCAGCATTCACCATAGTTCCAGCGCGCCAGATCGGTCTCGACGACCGCGTCGGCTCGCTCACCGTCGGCAAGCACGCTGACTTTTTGGTCACCGCGGGCGATCCACTCGATCCGCGCGTACCACCTTCGTTGGTCTACACCGAAGGTCAATTGATTCACCGACTCGGAGACGTGCGATGAGCATGCGCAATACGAACAGACTTTTGGTTCTCTCGGCCTTGGTAGCACTAACCTGCGCCACGACCACCGCCACCGCCCAAAGTGCACGCCCCATCGCGTTCACCAACGCGCGTATCCACACCGCCAGTGGCAAGACGATTGAGAACGGTACGCTCGTCATCAAGAACGGCAAGATCGAAGCCGTCGGCAAAGACGTTGTCGTGCCGGCCGGGGCAAACGTCGTCGACGCCACCGGCAAGACGATCATGCCGGGCTTGGTCAGCGCATGGTCGAGTGCCGGCCTGCGCCCACCGACAACCCGCAGCAACACGCCACAGCGCGGCCGTGGTGGCCGACGCTTCCGTCCGAGTAGGGGCGGCAGCAGTGGCGGCGCCACTAGCAACAAGGCGGCGACCAAGGTCCTCGACGGGATTTACACGCGGCAACCGATCTTCGGCAAACTGCTCGAAGTCGGCATCACGTCGCTCGCACTGACGCCACAAGGAGGCGGCTTCCCAGGACTCGGTGCGGTGCTCAACCCCGCCGGCAAGACCCGCGATGACCTCGCACTCAACGACGAAGCGTTCGTGCAGATCGGCATGCAGCGCAACGCCGGGGCGAAAAAGCTACTGAAGGACATGTTCGCGAAGGCCAAGAAGGTCGTTGAGGAACGCGAGAATCCGCCGGCACCAAAGAAGCCCGAGAAGAAACCAGAAGCGGCGAAGCCGACCGGCAAGCCCGCGGCAAAGCCCACCGAGAAGCCCGCGGCAAAGCCCAAGGAAGGCAAGGAACCACCGACTCCTAAGCCCGCACCTAAGCCCGCCCCAAAGGGTGGCGAGACGAAGCAAGAGCCGAAGGCCGCTGCACCTGCCAAGAAGGCACCGCCAAAGAAGCCGAAGGATCCGAACGTCGAAATCATCGCCGACCTGCTGCAAGGTAAGCGTCGCGCCATGGTGCAGATCAGTTCGGCCGCCGACCTCCTGCACTGGCGAACCGCCGTTGACGACGACGTCAAGTTCCCGCGCATGGTCGTCGTGACTCGTCACGACAGTAACTCGGGCACGATCGACATGGTCGCCGACCACCTGAAGAATTGGGACTGCTCGGTGCTGCTGCCGGCGGCGCTGAGTTCGTTACCGCGCACGCAACACCTGACCCACCCCGCCAAGAAACTGCACGATGCTGGTATCGAGATCGGCTTCGCAATCGGTGAGTCACCGCCCGCCGTGCGCAACATCTTCTTCAGCCTGATGGAACTGGTGCGCGCTGGCCTGCCGGCCGACATCGCCATCAAGGCCGTCACGCACGTCCCCGCCAAGGCGCTCGGTATCGACAAGCGCACTGGCACAATCGAAGTCGGCAAGGACGCCGACCTATTGCTGTTCTCGGGCGACCCACTGTCGCCGATCGGCAAGCTCGAACAGGTTTGGCTGCGCGGCAGCCGCGTGGAGAGCAAGAAGTAGTCGCGCTCGCCCGCTGATCCCAAGCACCCAAAGCACACACCTAATCCATCCAATGCGAACCCCAACCCTGTTCGTCCTTTCCCTAGCTCTTCTCACCGCGCTCGACCTGCCGGCGCAAGGCCGTCGTCGTGGCCGCCCCAGTCGTGCAGCACCGGCTCCCACTGCGGCCCCGGCACCAAAGAAGGAAGAGAAGAAGGAGGAGCCCAAGGTGTACACCGCCATCGTCGGCGGTGACGTCTACCTCGGCACCGGCCAACGCCTCACTGGCGCAACCGTGCTGATCGCGGACGACAAGATCGACAAGGTTGGCCACAACCTGGAACTGCCGGAAGGCACGACGATCATCGACGCGAAGGGCAAGACCGTCAGTCCCGGCTTCGTCATCGTGAAGGGCGCCGGCATGGGGGCGAGTTTTAGCGGCCCATTCAAGGACACCGTCAACCCGTTCGCAGCCGACATCAAGCAGGGCCTAGCCGCCGGCATCACGTCCTTCCTCGCCGGTTCGACGTCGTCGCGCGGCCGCGTCGGTGGGAGCAACGCCGTCATCAAACTCGCCTACGGTGACGTCGAGGGCATGGTGCTCGTCGAGAACAGTGTCGTCGGCATCTCGGTGCCGATCGACCGCTCGGCGCGTGAGAAGCTCGAGACGTCGATTAAGGCGGCCAACGACTACCTGAAGGCCATCGCGGCCTACCCCGCCGCCAAAGCCAAGGACCCGAAGGCCAAGGCGCCCAAGAAGCCAAGTGGCTCGGACCAGATTATCAACGTGCTGCAGGACAAGGCCCGCCTGTGGATCTCGTTCGGCGGTGGCGGCTTCAACCCGTTCCGCGGCATGATGGGCGGCAGTGCCTCGACCTCCGACTTGGCGTCGGTTCGCGAAGCCTGCGAAGTCGCGAAACTGTTCGGCAAGAGTGCGGTCATCCTAAAGCCCATGAGCGCCTGGCTGATCCCGGACGAGATCGCCGCGACCGGATCCAGTGTCATCATCAGTCCGCGCACGCGCCAAGCACCCGACCCCAGGGACCCGCAACGCTCCGGCAGCAACATCGCCACGGCAGCAATCCTGGCCAAGGCCGGCGTGCCGGTTGCGGTCACCTGCCCCGACGGCAGGTTCGGCGGCGGTGGAGTCGGCACGAATGGCATTCTTGGCCAAGACCTGAACACGCCAAACGTCGACGTTGCCTACGCCATCCGAGGCGGGCTGAGCAACCGTAAGGCACTTCGAACCATCACGTTAGACGCAGCAAACATTATGGGCGTCGGCGATCGGATCGGCTCAATCGAAGCGGGCAAGGATGCCGACATCTTGATTCTAGATGGCGATCCGCTGCATTATAGCAGCTTCGTGATCACGGCAGTGGTCAACGGCAAAGTCGTTTACGAGAAGGGCAAGGAAGCCCTCTACCGACACATCGCGCCGAAACATTAAGCAGCAAACACCAAGCGGCAAACCCTAGCGGGAATAACCGTACGAGCGCGGAGGGGAATTTGGGCAACTGGCTGGTTCGTAAATGAACCCAGTAAACCCGGGCTACCTCCCTGCCGACACCAACACGACTCATGAGTGTAGAAAGCCTCAAGGAAGTGGACGACTTCTTCCGCAGCATGCGGCAAGCGTTCAACAGCCGAGACCTCAAGACGTTCCGCTCACACTTCTGGACGGATAAGCGGTTTAGCAACCTCGATGCCTCGGGCCGGCGTGATCGCGGTTGGGGTGCCTATGAGGAAGTGCTGGACCAAGAGTTCCGCTACCTCGAGACGCTGACGATGGAACTGAAGGACCTGAACTACCAGACCTTCGACGGCCAGTTCGCCACCGCGGTAGCCACGTGGAAGCTGTCCCAAGTCGATCCCGAAGGCCGCAACCTCGAGCAGCACGGTCGTTGCACGTTCTCCCTATCCCGCATCAGCGCTGACTGGAAGATCGTAGCCCAGCACTTCTCGCCGCTCTCAGCGGAAGACGCGGCGGCGGAGTAGCCCCGCTGTCAGTATCGTCCCGGCGAGCCACCCCGCAGGGCAAATCCTGCACGGCTGATCCCGCCGGGCGTGATCTCCGCCGACTTCCGACAAAGCCGGGTGAACCCAGGAATGGTGCCGCCTTCAGCAGGCCGCATGCATTAGAGTCAGTCGTAACCATTCTTTGACGAACCGCCCCGTAACCTCAACGGCATCCGCTGCTTCCGAGACTTGCATCGACTCGTCGGGAAGCGCTGACGAACCGTTTCTTGCCCAGAATAAGATCCGTCTCGTAACCGCGACGAGCTTGTTCGACGGCCACGATGCGTCCATTCATATCTTTCGGCGGATCGCGCAGGCATCGGGCGCCGAGGTAATTCACCTCGGGCACAACAGATCGGTTCAGGAGATCGTCGATGCGGCGATCGAAGAAGACGCGCAAGGCATTGCCGTCACGTCTTACCAGGGCGGCCACAACGAGTTCTTCCGCTACATGTACGACATGCTGGCGGAACGCGGCGCTGGGCACATTCGCCTGTTCGGTGGCGGCGGCGGAGTGATCCTGCACGATGAGATCCAAGCGCTGCACGATTATGGCATCGCCCGCGTCTACTCGCCCGATGACGGTCGCTCGATGGGCCTACAGGGCATGATCGACGACATGCTGCGTCGCAGCGACTTCCCGGTCGCCATGCAATCCGACGTGCTGCCCGCTCTGCCAGCCAAGGATCTGCGCGATGTCGCGCGCGCAATCACGCTGCTTGAGTCGTTCCCAGATCAGCACCGCCCAGAACTTCGCAAGCGTTCGGCGGCACTCGAAACTGCCCCACCCGTGCTCGGCATCACCGGCACCGGCGGCGCCGGCAAGAGTTCGCTAATCGACGAACTGCTGCGTCGCTTCACGATCGACTTCGCCGAACTGCGCATAGCTGTTCTGTGTGTCGACCCAACGCGTCGCAAGACTGGCGGTGCCTTGCTCGGCGACCGCATCCGGATGAACACCGCATCCAACGAACGCATCTTCGTGCGTTCGATGGCAACGCGCCGCGCCAACGTCGCATTGTCGGAGTCCGTGCAGGATGCGCTCGACGTGCTGAAACTGTCCGGCTTTGACCTGATCCTGCTCGAGAGCAGCGGCATCGGCCAAAGCGACACCGAGATCATCGAGCACGCCGATACGTCGCTTTATGTCATGACTCCCGAGTTCGGTGCGCAAAGCCAACTCGAGAAGATCGACATGCTCGACTACGCCGACATCGTCGCGATCAACAAGTTTGATCGCCGCGGCGCCCAGGACGCGCTGCGCGACGTCAAAAAGCAGGTGCAACGCAACCACAAGGCGTTCCATGTTGACGCCGACACGATGCCGGTCTACGGCACGATGGCGGCAACCTTCGGCGACCCCGGCACCAATCGCCTCTACCGCAAGATCGCGGCAAAGCTCGATGAGCTTCGTCCCGGCTCGTTTGCCAGTTCGGCCGAGTTCACCGAGGGCGATCCTGAAGGCAAGCACGTGATCCCGAGCGAACGCGTTCGCTACCTCGCCGAGATTGTCGAGAACAACCGCAAATACAACACCTGGGTCAGAGAGCAATCGGCGCTGGCCGAACGCTGCTACGTGCTCGCCGCCGCCAAGGACGCGCTGCCAGAAGACGCCGAGGTTGCACGCAAAGCGCTGCAAGACCAGCACGACAAGATCGCACACGAACTCGCGCCCGAATGCCGCGACGCGCTAAACAACTGGGACCAGACCTGCGACAAGCTGACCGCAGAGTATTCGGTGTTCCATGTGCGAAAGCGCGAGATCAAGATCCAGAACCACACGACGTCGCTATCGGGGATCAAGGTCCCGAAGGTTGCGATGCCGCGCTACCAAAGCCACGGCGATCGCCTGCGTTGGTTGCTCAGCGAGAACGTGCCGGGCAGTTTCCCGTTCACGGCAGGCGTCTACCCGTTCAAGCGCGCCGGCGAAGACCCGACCCGCATGTTCGCCGGTGAAGGCGGCCCCGAGCGCACCAACAAGCGCTTCCACTACCTATCGTTTGGCCAGCAGTTCAAGCGCCTGTCGACCGCGTTCGACAGCGTCACGCTCTACGGTGAAGACCCGGTAACGCGCCCTGACATCTTCGGCAAGGTCGGCAACGCCGGCGTATCGGTCTGCACACTCGATGATGCCAAGCGCCTTTATTCGGGCTTTGACCTGAGCGCGCAGGCGACGTCGGTCTCGATGACGATCAACGGCCCGGCGCCGATGATGCTGGCGTTCTTCCTCAACGCCGCCGTCGACCAGCAGTGCGAACGCTGGCTCGCGGACAACAACAAGACCGACGAAGCCAACGAGAAGATCGACGCGATCTTTGCCGCCAAGAACCTTCCGCGGCCGCGTTACCGCGACGAACTACCACAAGGTCACGATGGCCTCGGCACGATGTTGCTCGGCATCACCGGCGACACGGTTGTGCCCGCGGACGTCTACGCCGAGATCCGCGAGCGTACGCTCGCCACCGTGCGCGGCACCGTGCAAGCCGACATCCTCAAAGAAGATCAGGCGCAGAACACCTGCATCTTCTCGACGGAGTTCGCGCTGCGAATGATGGGCGACGTGCAGCAGTTCTTCACCGAGAACGGCGTGCGCAACTTCTACTCGGTCTCGATCAGCGGCTACCACATCGCGGAAGCAGGCGCCAACCCGATCACGCAACTGGCGTTCACGCTCAGTAACGGCTTCACCTACGTTGAGTACTACCTGTCGCGCGGCCTGAAGATCGACGACTTCGCGCCCAACCTCAGCTTCTTCTTCTCGAACGGCACCGACCCCGAATACGCGGTTATCGGCCGCGTCGCCCGCCGCATCTGGGCCAAGGCGATCAAGCAGCAGTATGGCGGCAACTCGCGCAGCCAGATGCTGAAGTACCACATCCAGACGTCGGGCCGTTCGCTGCATGCGCAGGAGATCGACTTCAACGACATCCGGACAACGCTGCAGGCGCTCTACGCGATCTACGACAACTGCAACTCGCTGCACACGAACGCCTACGACGAAGCGATCACGACACCAACCGAAGAGTCGGTGCGTCGCGCGATGGCGATCCAGCTGATCATCAACAAAGAGAACGGACTCTCGAAAAACGAGAACCCACTGCAAGGCTCGTTCATCATCGAAGAACTGACCGATCTCGTCGAAGAAGCCGTCTACCGAGAGTTCGAACGCGTCAGCGAACGCGGCGGCGTGCTAGGTGCGATGGAGACGATGTACCAGCGCTCCAAGATCCAAGATGAGTCGATGCTCTACGAAGGCCAGAAGGCCTCGGGCGAGCTACCGATCGTTGGCGTCAACACGTTCCTCGGCAAGGACGGCTCGCCGATCCAAGTCATCGACGAAGTCATGCGCTCGACAGATGGCGAGAAGCAGGCACAGATCGAAGACCTGAAGAACTACCAGTCGGCCGGTGACGCCGAATCCGACGCAGCGCTCAAGCAGTTGCAAAAGTCGGCGCTAAAAGGCGGCAACGTGTTCTCTAGCCTGATGGATGCGGCCAAGCACTGCTCACTTGGACAGATGTCGCGCGCGCTGTATCAGGTCGGCGGGCAGTACCGCCGGAACATGTAGCTTCGCGGCTGCCTACTCAACGCTACTGGATCGCCTAGAGATCCATGTTGAGGGAGTTCACGCGCGGCAACTCGGCACGCTCTTGCGGCCGGATCGCGTCACCAACAATCCGCCGCATCAAGCCGTCAGCGACTTCAATCTGAGTCGCTAGTTACCGAACGATACTTTGCCGCCAACAACGGGCAGGGTTAGCGACGTGCCGGCCAAGTCAACGATCAGCTTGGTGCCTGGTTCGGGACGCAACGTGAACTCCTTGTCACTTGAAAAGACCATCAGGCCGATGCGCTGCCCGACTGGAATGACTTGATCATCCGGTTGCAGATCAAACTCGAGGTCATAGAAGTGGCCCGACTTCATCGGTTCGCTGCTAGTCATCGACTCGTGGTTCTGCGGGTCCGCCCAACCACGCGTGATGATGTTGTCCGTAATACGACGCGACGCCTTCCACGGCAACGACACCACCCACACCGTCAAGTTGACGGCCGGCTTATCGGACGCGACACGAATGCGAACCCTCGACGTGCCTGAGAGGTGCAGCGGTGCGGTCAGCACATCACTCTGGAACAGCAGACGGTTGTCCGACTTCTCGGCCAACGCGTGTTGCTTGCCAGACACGTTCCAATCATCCGAGACGGTCAGCACCCCGGTGCCGGCCCGCGACGTCAACACGCCAGACTCCAAGCCCTTGCCAGACGGATGTAACGTCACCGGCATGGCTTTCGGGTGCGGGTAGTCCGGATACGCCGTTGGATTACGGTTCGAATCGCCTTCGCGTACGATCCACGAGTGCGGGCCCTTCAGGATGCCGTTGTCGACGCCGTAGAGGAACTTCGAGAACCACTTGTTGATCATCGCCATCGGCGGCGGGCCGCCGTGGCCACCCTGGTGGAAGAAGGCCATGCACGGCAGGCCCTTCTTCTTCAACGCCGCGTAGATGCGGGTCGAGTGCTCAGGCATCACGTTCCAATCGTTGAACGCGTGCGCCATCAACGTCGCGGCCTTCATGGGACCGAGGTCGTTGAGGTAGTCGCGACCGGCCCAGAAATCGTTGTAGTCGCCGGTGATTCGGTCGGAGCTGTCACGCAGCACCTTGTCGCGCATCTGCGTGTTGCAGTAGTCACGCTTTTCGGGATGGCCACTGTGAATGAAGTCGAACAGCACGTCGACGTCTTCGCCGAGGTAACCACCGGGGCTGCGGACCAGGCCGTTGCTGCGGTAGTAGTGGTAGTACGACGTGTTCGGCGCAATCGGAACAATCGCTTCGAGGCCTTCGACACCCGTGGTCGCCGCCGCGAGCGGCAAGGTGCCATTGTAAGACGTACCGATCATTCCGACCTTACCGGTGCACCAGTAGGCCTTGACCTCCTCGTTACCATCGACAGTCGTGTAACCCTTGGCGCGACCGTTCAACCAATCGATGACCGCCTTCGGTGCGAACGATTCGTTGTCGCCGCCGATCGATGGACAGCCTTGCGACCAACCGGTTCCCGGCGAGCACGAGTGCACGACCGCAAAACCACGCGGCACCCAGGTCCCCGCTTCACGATCCCGCGCCAGCGGCATGATCATACCGGCCTTCTTACGGAAGCCGATCTCGGGCATCTTCGCTCGCGCCGGGGGCGTCGCGCCAATCTCGTGCTCGCAGTCCCAGAAGTACTGGGTGTCCGACGAACCTATACCAGAGAAGTAGGGGCTCGTCTCGTACACGACCGGCACCGTCAAACCTTCGGTATCGGTTTGCTTTTGACGCGTCACGTCGACGTGCATGCGATCGTTCTTGCCATCGCCATCGGTGTCGAAGTCGGTCTCAACCCACAGCCAGTGGCGCACCCAATCGCGCCGACTGCGGAAGGCCTCGACGATTTGCGCCTCGCCTTCTTCGAACACGGGCGCAGCCTTCTCGGCAGGTTCCTGGGCGGACACACCACCCGTCAACGCCAACAAGGCCGCGATCACGGGCGCACATGACAACAAAAGAATCGGTCTGATCATGTCCGCCAGATTACCTGCGACGCGCGCCCATCACCGCAAAGACCTCCGACTGATGCAGGAACTGGGCAATTCGAACCAGTAGTTCGCAAGCCAGCGAGTCGCCAGGATCCAGGGTCATGTCTAGATCGACGCAACCAGCGACTCAATGAGCGTATTCTGGGGCGGCGCAACGACACGCACCTCCACTACAACACGCCGTAGTTCGACCTGTGGTCGTCGCCTTTCCTCGACAACCAAACCTGCGCCATGGGTATCGAGGACACGCCGCCGATCCCGTTCAGCCTGTAGTGGCTGGGCAAGTCGCCGCCCGACCGCTACCGTCCTCAGTCGGTTGTTGCCGCCCCACCCCGCTGCCGACCGATCGGATCGACTGCAATGAACGGTGACAGCAACAACTCGGGGAGCACCGAAGCGGTGCTCAAAGTGAATATCGACGGCCAGAACCGTCGATTCGTCCTGATCGCGGACGAACTCGTGACGATTGGCCGCGCCTCGAGTTGTGGCATCCATCTGCAGGACAAAAGCGTGTCGCGCGAACACTGCGTCGCGATGTTCACCAACGGCAAGATCGTCATCAACGATTTGCGTTCGACGCATGGAGTCACGCACAACGGCGAGAAAGTTGGCCACTGTGAGCTTCGGCCGGGCGACACCTGCCAACTAGGCAGTGCCTTGGCAACGTTCGAACCCAGTGGCACGCAACTGCAAGCGAAGATTGTCAAGGCGCCGGCAGAGCCGCCAGCAGTACCAGTAGCGCCGAGTCCCACGCCAGCCGCAACGGCAATCAACATCACACCGACGGCCGAAGTCACCAACGCTGCGTCTTCGGACAGCACGAACCCCATCCGGAACATCGCGGGCTACCGCATCCTCGAAACCATTGGCCAAGGCGGCTACGGAACGGTGTATCGCGCCGAGCAGATACGACTGCACCGCGAAGTCGCTCTCAAGGTTCTGAAGCAGGGAGACGACAGCAGGGACCACAAAGCGCAGATCGAAGCGTTCCTGCGCGAAGCACGGTTGGCCGCAGGCTTGCACGACCCCCGCCTCGTGCAGATCTACGACGTCGGCGAAAGCGATGGCGAACACTTTCTGTCGATGGAACTCATCGAAGGAGGCAGCCTCGCCCGAAAGATCCGCCGCGACGGACCGATCCCGTGGCAAGACGTCATTCGGTTGGTGCGCGACATCGCGCTCGCACTCAAGGTTGCGCACGCAGCGCAATTAGTGCACCGCGACGTCAAGCCAGGCAACATCCTCTTGGCAGCCAATGGCCAAGCCAAGCTGACCGACCTCGGTCTCGCAGCTAGCGGCGAGCACGCCGGTACGATTGCGTTCATGTCGCCGGAGCAACTGCGCCGCGAAACCATCGATGGTCGCGCCGACATCTACGCGCTGGGTTGCACGGCGTATGCCGCACTAACCGGCAACCCACCGTTCGCAGGCGACCGCCAAGAGATGGCGCGCGGCCACCTCAAGCAGAAGCCAACACCGTTGCTCGATTGCGATATGCAGGTGCCCTACCACCTCAGCCAACTGATCGTCGAATCAATGATGGCCAAGGATGCGAACGACCGCCCGCAATCGGCAACTGCCGTAGTCGAGCGACTCGATCGCATGATCCTGCCGAGCAACATCGAGCCGGCCGGGTTGGACGAAGAAGACTACCCGAGTGTCGCGCCGACGCGCCTCGGCAGACCCATTCGCCGTGACGGTTCGAGCAAGTCGCAGAAGGCACTCATGGCCCGGATTTGCGCGGATGCCATCATCTTCGGCATCGTTGGCGGCACTGTGATCGCCCTACTACTCGGGCTCAAGGCCATCTGGGACATCGACATCTACCGCATGATCGGCAGGTGAGAGCAGTTCAGAGCGTCTGCCCAAGCGCGTCGCAACTAAAGGCAAGCACCCGATTGCCGCGCGGCTTCGGCAACGCGGTCCGCCACTGACACAGCCACCGATCGATCAAAGGCTGCCGGCAGGATTCGCTTCGGTGACGGCTCGCCCGCCGCAGCGGCAATCGCTTCCACGGCGGCAAACTTCATCGCGGTAGTGAACTTCACGGCGCGGGCCGCCAGCGCACCGCGGAACAAACCTGGAAATGCGAGCACGTTGTTAACCTGGTTGGGGAAGTCACTGCGTCCCGTACCAATGATGCGCGCACCAGCCGCTTCGGCCTCCGCGGGCATGATCTCCGGGGTCGGGTTGGCCATCGCCAAGACTATCGAGTCCTTAGCCATGCAGCGGATGTCGTCGCCGGTGAGCAAATTGCCCTTGCTGACACCGATAAATGCATGCGCGCCGCGCAGCGCAGCGCGCAGGTCGCCCTGCTCATCTTCGGGGTTGGTCCACCTGGCAAGCCTCTGTTTGTACTCATCCAGACCAGCGCGCGACGGCGCGATGATGCCCTTAGAATCACAGATGCGAACCTTGCCGACTGGAATGCAGCGGTCGTCCTCATCCTGACAACACAACATCCGCGCGATCGCGTGTCCCGCCGCCCCGGCACCGTTGATGACGACCGACAGATTCGACATCGACACGCCCGTAATGCGGGTCGCGTTCATCAACGCCGCGAGCAATACGATCGCAGTACCGTGCTGGTCGTCGTGAAGCACCGGAATGCCGAGGTCTTGCAATGCCGCTTCGATACGGAAGCAACGCGGCGCCGAGATGTCTTCGAGATTGATGCCGCCAAACGTCGGCGCAATCGCGCGCACGGCTTGGATAATCTCGTCTTCATCCTGCGTCGCCAACACAACCGGCACCGCGTCGACGCCGCCAAACTCACGGAACAACGCCGCCTTGCCTTCCATGACTGGCAGCGACGCTAAGCCGCCGAGGTTGCCGAGACCAAGTACAGCAGAGCCATCAGACACGACCGCAACCGTGCGCCCCTTCCAAGTGAGGTCCCACGCCGCAGCAGGATTGTTCGCAATCTCTTCACATGGTCGAGCCACACCGGGCGTGTAGGCGAGGCTCAGATCATCGACGGAATCGAGTCGCATGCGGGATCGCACTTCGATCTTGCCCCTCGTCTCACGGTGACGTTTGAGAGAAGCTTCAAAATAATCCATTGGCACAGACTACCGGCTAGGACTGCGCGGCTTCACAGTGCACCCGTGCATTCCCGCTCCCAACATGTGCCATTCCTGGCGCAAGCTCTCAGGGATCATCTTCTAATTAGGAACCGACGCGCAGGCGTCCCCGATGTCCACCAACCAAGCGGAGTTCTACCGCGGCCTCGAAGCCGCCGGAGACGCACTACATCGCTGCCAAAGTCCGTCGCCAGCGGATCAGGCGGCTCGGGTCCACGAGGCGATCGAACCTCTGCTCACACAGACCGAACATCACCCGCAACTCGCCTGCCGCCTCGGCTGCAGTCACTGTTGTCACTACCCGGTCGGCATCGCATATCCCGAAGCAATGCGGTTGGTCGCGGCCGTTCGATCGCGACCAGAACTCGCCGAACGCATCAACAACGCAAACGAATCGGTGCGCGAACAAGCTTGGGAGCAGTTGGTCGGGGTGCCGTGCCCCCTGCTCATCGACGATGCATGCTCGCTGCACGAATCTCGACCGATGCCGTGCCGTGCCCTCGGCAGTCTCGATGCAACGGCGTGCGCTGATGCATTGGTGACGGACCGCGCACCACCACGAGACGAAGAAGCATGGTGGCGAGGCCTCGGAGCCGCCCACGCACTCGCCGAACCGAAGCCAGGCGGCAGTCGCGAACTGCGATCCGCACTCAGCGCCGTGCTGGCGGCCGAAGAACAGGACACAGAGCAAGCGTTCCTGGCGGCCAGACCCGCGCCGGGTGCCTAGTCACCGTTCCTGAGAATCCATGCGAAATGGGGCCTGATGCGAATCCACCACAACGGCTACGCTGGCAGCTCCCCTCCGGTCATGCGACGCGCACTCACGTTCCGTTTTGCCCGCGCAAGTACGCTTGCGCTCGTTGGCTTGTTCGCGTTGGCGACGCTGCCATGCCAACAGAAGGCACCGCAGAAGCCTTCCGACCCCGCGAAGAACTTCTTTGAGAGCGCGCCAGTGCTGCGCGTCGCAATCTCGCTAACACCTGAAAATCGCCAAGCTCTGCGCGACAAGCCGCGCGAATATGCGCAGGCAACGATCAGCATCGACCAGGACAAGGCGGGTTGGTCCGGAGTAGGCGTCAAACTCAAAGGCGCCGCGGGTAGCTTCCGCAAAGTCGACGACCGGCCTGGCTTCACGATCAACCTCGGCAAGTTTGGCGGCACCAAGCGACTGCATGGGCTGAAGCGCTTCCACCTCAACAACGGCGCCCAGGATAGTTCATGCCTCAGCGAGTGGCTTGGCGGCGAAGTCTTCACCGCAGCCGGCTACCCAGCACCACGCGTCGGTCATGCAATCGTGACCCTCGATGGCAAGTTGCTCGGACTTTACGTACTGCGAGAATCGTTCGACAAGCGGTTCTTGCTGCGCACAGTAGGCCAGACGAACGGCAGTCTCTACGACGGCGGCTTCTGTCAGGACATCGATCGCAATCTCGATAAGGACAGTGGCGACGGACCGGATGACCACAGCGACCTCCGGCGACTGCTCGACGCGTGTTCCGACCTCGGTCCAAAGTCCACGGCCAAACTTGCCAGCGCGATCGACATCGATGCCTTCATCGACTTCATGGCGCTCGAAGCGATGCTCGCGCACTGGGACGGCTACAGCCACAACCGCAACAACTTCCGTTTGTGGTGTTCGAGAGACCTCGGCAAGTCGCAGTTCTTCCCGCACGGCATGGATCAACTGTTCCACAGAACCGACGCTTCGATCCTGAAACACCCGTCGGCGATTGTTGCCAGTGCCGTGCAGCAACACCCGAAGTGGCGCAAGCGTTACCGCGCGCGACTCATAGCACTCTTACCGCTGTTCAAGAGCAAAACGCTCACCAAGAAGATCAAGAAACGCGCGAACAAGGTGCAGAGAGCCTTAAGGCGCGTCGATGCCGATCTTGCTCGCAACCACGACGATGCCGTTCGCATCTTGGTGAGCAAGGTTGGTAGTCGCTATCGCCATTTGCAAAGGCAGGTGCGCGCACCAGAGCCCCAGCCACTTACCTTCAAGAAGGGTCGGCCGATCAAGCTCGAAGATTGGAACACCGCCGGCGAAACCAGCGGCATCGAACTGAAGAAGCGCAGCTTCGCTGGAACCTCCAGCTACTACATCGGCTGCAAGTCGCGCGGCCAGCAGGAACGGCGCGGTGCCTACCGAGGCAGCGTATTGCTCGCGACTGGCAAGTACCGCGTAACGGCGATGGCGCGCTGCCAGGACATCGAAATACCCGCCGGCAACAAGGGCGGCGTGCGATTGATGGCCGGCAAGCAAAAGGGCACACCGCTACTCGGCGACAGCAAGTGGACCGAGGTCTCGTGCGAGTTCGAAGTCACCGAGTTCCGCAGCAACGTGGAACTGCGCCTCGAACTGCGCGCGCTCAACGGTAAGGCGTGGTTCAAGACCAAATCGCTGCTGCTGCACCGCCTGTAGCGGCCCCACCAGCAGCATCGATCAGTTATCACCGCACCACGGGCATGTCAGCTCGAGGTTGCCCTTGATCCATACCGGCGACTGACAGGGCACATGGCCGGTCGAAATCGGTGGGATCGCGACAGTCCAGACCAAACCGAAGCCTCCGGGCGCCAAGACCGCGTCCTAAAAGGCGTTCCGCGGATATACGTCCCGGTAGCAAACTAGCGAGAACGAGAATGCCGACACCGAGTTCGGAACCGTTGCCGGCACGAGCGAACACGGCGCGAAGTTCGTCTCGCAGCATGAAACCTCGTTGGGATACAGGGTTTGAAAGGTAGTGCCACCGACTCGGGGTAGATTGACACGGTCCGATGAATCCAGACTTCACTACGCTGTCCTACGGTTTCGACGAGTTCGCGAAGCCTGCCACCGATGCGCGCGCCTCGATCAACGACTCCATGCCGCCATGGACCAGTCCCGAGGGCATCGATCACCAAGCCATCTACGGCGACGAACCGCGGGCTCACGCCGGTGGCGTTTCCGGCACGGCACCGTTCTTGGGCGGCCCGTATGCGAGCATGTATGCGAAACGGCCGTGGACGATTCGGCAATACGCCGGCTTCTCCACCGCCGAGAAGACCAACGCCTTCTATCGCCAGGCACTGCAGAACGGCCAGCAAGGCCTGAGCGTCGCGTTCGACCTCGCCACACACCGCGGCTACGACAGCGATCACCCTCGGGTCACTGGGGACGTCGGCATGGCGGGCGTTGCGATCGACTCGATCGCCGACATGCGCATCCTGTTCGATGGCATCCCGCTCGACCAGGTGTCGGTGTCGATGACCATGAACGGCGCGGTCATTCCGATCTTGGCGCTCTACATCGCCGCCGCCAAAGAACAGGGTGTCAGCACGCAGCAGCTAACCGGAACCATCCAGAACGACATCCTCAAGGAGTTCATGGTTCGGAACACCTACATCTACCCGCCCGAACCGAGCATGCGCATCGTGCGCGACATCTTCGGCTGGTGCGGCGAGCACATGCCGAAGTTCAATACGATCTCAGTGAGTGGCTACCACATCCATGAGGCTGGTGCGTCCGCAGATCTCGAACTTGCCTACACGCTCGCCGATGGCCTTGAATATCTTCGTACCGGTGTCGCGGCGGGACTCGACGTCGACCGCTTAGCTGGCCGCATGTCGTTCTTCTTCGCACTCGGCATGAACTTCTTCACTGAGATCGCCAAACTGCGCGCCGCCCGCATCCTGTGGGCCAAGATCGTCAAGGCGTTCGGCGCCAAGAACCCGAAGTCGCTGGCACTGCGCACGCACTGCCAGACGTCCGGATGGTCGCTCGCCGCCCAGGATCCCTACAATAATATCGTGCGCACGTGCCTCGAAGCGCTCGCCGGCGTGCTTGGCGGCACCCAGTCGCTGCACACCAACGCACTCGATGAAGCGATCGCGCTGCCGACCGACTTCTCGGCGCGTATCGCCCGCAACACCCAGTTGATCCTGCAAGAGGAAAGCCACGTCACGCACACGGCCGACCCGCTCGCCGGTTCTCACTACGTCGAGGCACTGACCGACGAACTAGCACAGAAGGCGTGGGCCCTGATCCAGGAAGTGGAAGGCATGGGCGGCATGACTAAGGCGATCGAAGCCGGCTTGCCGAAACTGCGCATCGAAGAGTCCGCCGCGCGTCGCCAAGCCGCGATTGATGCCGGCGAGGAGACGATCGTCGGTGTCAACAAATACAAACCCGACAACGAAGAACCGCTCGACATCCTGTCGATCGACAACACGGAGGTGCAGAAGGCGCAGGTCGCGCGACTCGAGAAACTGCGGGCGGAACGCGACGACACAGCGGTGCAAGCAGCGCTCGAAGCGATCACGGCTGGCGCCAAGGGTGACAGCAACTTGCTGGGACTCGCGGTTGAGGCCGTCGAGAAGGGCGCAACGGTCGGCGAAGTATCCAGCGCGATGGAAGCCGTGTTTGGTCGCCACACTGCCAACCCCAAAACCGTTGCCGGTGTGTATGCTGCCGCAGGCAAATCGATGGCAGACCTAACCAAGGCACAAGAACGCAGCGAGGCATTCCTACAACGCACCGGACGACGACCGCGCATGCTGGTCGCCAAGATGGGCCAGGATGGCCACGACCGCGGCGCCCGCGTCATCGCGAGCGCGTTCGCCGACATGGGTTTCGATGTCGACATCGGACCACTGTTCCAAACGCCCGAAGAAGTCGCGCGGCAGGCGGTCGAAAACGACGTGCACATCTGCGGCATCAGCACGCTGGCCGGCGGTCACAAGACGTTGGTACCCGAACTGATCGATCTACTGAAGAAACTGAAGCGACCCGACATCCTAGTCGTTGCCGGCGGTGTGATTCCGGGGCAAGACATGCCCGCGCTGAAGAGCAAGGGTGTTGCCGCCGTGTTCGGACCTGGCACAGTCATTCCGAAGGCTGCGATCGACTTGCTAAGTCTGCTCGAAGCGAACGCCAAATAGGCGCTCGGTAGCGTCGGCAGAAACCCAACGCACCATCGCCTGCAACAGCGCCTGCCGCGTAAACGGCTGGCAATCGCAGTCGTGCTTGCTCGGCATCAGGCAGTCCATCAAGACCAAGTCATAAGTGTTCTCGCTCACCGCCGACGGCGGCGTCAATCGGCAAGCCCAACGCCTCAAGAACGCGCCTGCCCCAACGCAGGTTGAGTCGATTGCCCTCGGTGACGGGGACCCTCCACCCGTTCGTCACGGCAAGATCGCGGCCGCGCAGAAGCCGACTGAGTGCAATTTCTGGAGACTTGGGCGATCACGCAATATGTTGGACGCGTGTCACTCTGCAACGATCTGGCTGACCCCATCCTCAACGGCGACCGCAGCGCATTAGCGCGTGCAATCACTCTGGTCGAGAGCCGCCGTGCCGGGGACGCCCAGGCCGCCGAAGAACTACTGGGCAAACTGCTGCCAAACAGTGGCAAAGCAATCCGCATTGGCATCACCGGTGCGCCCGGCGTCGGCAAGAGCACCTTGATAGAGACGCTCGGCATGCAATTATGCAACGCCGGTTCGAAGTTGGCGGTGCTCGCCGTCGACCCAAGTTCGTCCGTAACAGGCGGCAGCATCCTCGGCGACAAGACGCGCATGGATGAACTCAGCCGCCATGCCAATGCCTTCATCCGGCCATCGCCCGGCGGAGGCACATTGGGCGGCGTCGCCGGTCGCACCCAAGAAGCAATGATCCTGTGTGAAGCCGCCGGCCACGACACGGTGCTGATCGAGACGATCGGCACGGGTCAGTCCGAAGTCGCGGTGTATGGCATGGTCGACTTCTTCCTCGTCATGCTCTCCCCCGCCGCCGGCGATGAACTTCAGGGCATCAAGCGAGGCGTGATGGAACTGGCCGACGGCGTCTTGGTGCACAAGGCCGACGGCGATCTATTGCCGGCAGCCAACCGCACCGCGCAGCAGTGCATGCTGGCCATGCGCGTGCTGCACTCAAGCGAACAAGAACCACCGCCGGTGTTGGTGGGATCGTCCATCACCAAAGATGGCATCCCCGAATTGTGGCAATACATCGAACAACACATCACCCAACGGCAGCAAAACGGTGGGTTCGAGAAGCGCCGCAGTCAGCAAGCTGTCGAATGGCTCAACCGAACCGTTCGCGACTCCTTGCTCGATGAGCTAACTGCGTCACCGAACGCGAAGGCTGAGTTTGCTGCCGCGCAACTAAGGGTTGCCGACGGCCAGCAAGTCGCAACTGCCGCGGCACGCGATCTCATCCGACGTTGCCAGCAGCGCTAGCTGGCTAGTTGCTGCCGGCTAGAAGGCACTTGAGATAGTGTCGCGGAGGACTTCGCGGCAGGCGCTGGCGCGGCTGCGGATCGTTCACGCGACGTTGCGGTGCCAGTCGCACCAAGTAACCGTAAGCGAACCGAATCGAGGACCACAAACTCACCGGCACAGAGTTGCTTGCAGAACAACTCTTCGCCATCAAGATGAAGTAGAGCCCCCGCCGTCGTCGGTTCGATCCGCACACCGCCATCAACGGGTACCACCTGAACGCCAAGCCTAGTCAAGACATGCGTGCCTCGGCTAATGGCCAGAATCGATCGAGTCCGGTCGGCAGCAACAATTTCGAGGTCGCCACTCACGGGCTATCGACATCACTTGGCTTTGAGGGTCGGCCAGATCACGTGCGTCTTGTGCACTTCGCCAGAACCGAAGTTCTGAACCCAGTATCGCCCATTCGCGCCAATGCCAATCTCACGATGACTCGCCATCAGCAGATTACGGTGGTGACCAGATGACGTGCACCAAGCGTTGTGCGCTGACAGGGCGCCGCCAGAGATCGCAATGTTCTCACTGACGCCAAAGGTGTAGCCAGCGAGTCGCATGCGCTCACCCGGAGTGCGACGGCCAGGAACCGGCGACATGTGCGAGAAGTAGCCCAAGCGCGACATCTCATCGGCATGACCTTGCGAACCGGCGCAGGCGCTTTTGACGCCGGCCAACGGCCGATGGCCGAACATCCGGCGATAGTCGTTGGTGATCTTCAGCAACTGACGAGCGGCAGGCGACACTTCGTCTTTCGTAGCCGCGTTGAAAGCCTCAATGCGGCGCCAGGCCGCGCGCTGCCAACGCTCTTCCGGAGTCAGGCAGAAATTGTGCACGGTGATGACTTCGCCAGGCTCCAACGCCTGCGCCCAAGCCATTGGCGCGAGCATCGAAGCGATCGACTCACCCTCGGGCAAGGCGCCGTAGCGCGACATCTTCGTTGCCAACCAATCCAAGTGCTGCAAGTCGACGGCTAGCGCTATTGGCACGTTGAGCTTGATGGACGATTTGCTCCAGATTGCACGAACTGCAGCGACGCGCTCATTGACGTCCGCTTGCACACGATTGTATTCGGCGTGCTTGGCACCGGGCACTGCTGGCGGCTTGTAGGGGTAGAAGTAGGTGACCGAATCAAAGATTAGGTCCTTCGCATGCTTGCGAGCAGCGTCCAACAGATCGCGCTCGGCGACCATCTTGTCAACGTTCTTGCGCACCGCGCTCGCATCGACGCGCTTCTCGATCTTTGCGAACTGCGTGCGCATCGCGTAGCCAAGCGCCTCAGCCTGCAATTCGCCTTCGGCGACGGTTGCTGCCACGAACTTGTTGCCGGCGCTGCGATCCTTCTTGCGCATAGCGGCGGCGAGTTTGGCGACTAACTTCTTGCTGATCTTCTTGAGTTCGATTTGTCGCAATGACACGAACGCCCCTTTGCGCAGCACATAGCTGTGACTGTGCCCGGACTCGCCGCGCCCGCGGGCCAGCAAGAGATCAATATCGGGTTGCAACTGGTCATCTTGCCGCACAACGTTCGCCAACACGGATTCCGCCGCGTCGGCATCACCGTTCATGTAGAGCATGGCCGCAAGCCCAAGGGCAACCGAACCGGAAGCCTTGAGATGCTCGGCCAGGCGCTGCATCGAATCGGCGTTGATGTCATGCCATTCGAGCGGCGCATCGCCATCGGCAGACCGACCGATCAGTCGCTGGCGATCGACGCGCACGAGTTGCACTTCGCGACCGCGACGGTCCTCAACGCGCAACTCCGCGCCACCCTTGACGGCGGCGACGACCGCTGCATTCCAACCGGCCAACTGCGCGGCTTCGTCGGCCTGCATCACTAAGCGATCGGCAAATTCGCCATCGCGCGAACGAACGCCAACGGCTGCCTGACGTAACAGCACCGCCTTCTGGGCGAAGTCGCCGTGGTCCTCGGCCTCACGAACCGCGGCCATGTGGCTGCGCAAACTCTCAAGCGTTTGCAACCGAGTCGCTGCATCTACCGCAGTCTTTGCGCCCGTCTCCGGCGCCAACTGCTGCGCCGCCAGTGCCGCTTGCTCGGCTGCGCGACTCATCGCCTGCAGTCGCTCCAACTCAGTTCCGAGAGAGCCGGACGTCGAGCCGGACGGAAAGTTGTGACGCGCCATCTGCAACAACGTCACCGCGTGCTGAAGACGACCTTGCTGTTCGGAACTACGCGCCTCAGCTAGCAACGTGCTCATTGCCGCCGCGGCTTGCTTCTGAACCGACTGCTCAGTCACCTGCAGTTGCTTAACGGTTTCGGGATCGGAAGCCTGATCAAACGCGGCCTGCACTAACGACAGTGCTTGAGCATAGTGGCCATCGTTGCAAAGCTTCTCGATCTCGGCCGTCGCAACTGGTTCTGCGGTCGACCCAGAACCGCTAACCATCGGAACACTCTCACTAGGCACGCCAAGAACGGTGTCGCTATTCGCTGTGGTATCCCCCGCGACGTTCGCCGTCACCGGATCACCACTAGCACCAGCGTTCGCCCCCCGACTAGATGGTTTGCCTATTGCCGCAACATTCGCAGCGATCGCCGCTTCGCGAATGCGTTCGTCGCGCGTGCGCAACGTCTCCCGCAACCGAGAACGCAACTTGCGCGCGGCAATCTGCTCGTCCAGAGTTCCGGCCGCCTCAAGCGTCTGCAGCTTGCGCGACCACTCGGCATAGGTTCGCGTATCTTCCGGATCCGAAACCTTCGCGACCAGATCGTCGTGCGCCGCTTCGAGTCGGTCGATCTTCAACTCGGCAGAATGCAACTTGCGCAAGCGGTCATCTTCGGCACCCGCCCATTCGCGACGCAGGTTCGCAACTTGCTCGCGAGCAGCAGCGACATCGCCGCGGGTGCGCGCGTGTTCGACATCGCCAATACGGCCGCGCACGTACGACGAATCGTCGCCTTGCGTCGCCATGAAGATGACACCGACCAGCGCCGCAACCCCGACCAGAATCGGAACCAACTTGCTGGACCTCTTGGTCGAACGGCGGATGCGCGGCTCGCGCGACACACTGCTTGCCAAAACATCTTCTGGACTCGCGGCGCGCGACACCGTCTTGCCGACGATCATCACAACGTGTCCAAGTTCGACGCGATCGCCAAGCTGCAACTGCACGTCTTGCACCTGCTCACCGTTAACCCTGACTTCGGCCCCGGCCTCAGCCGTAAGACGAATGCCTCGAGAGTGCGGCTCAAGCCGCGCGTGAATTGGGGCCACACCAGTTTCGCGAAGGCGAACGTGCGCTTCTTCTGCAGCCCCAAGAGAGATCGCCTGATCTCCAAGGGTATGCAAAAATGTCTGGCCGGCGTCGAGGATCTGCAGGGTGTACATGCGTCGGCAAAGCTGGTTCGCAGAAGTTAGGGGCTGAGGCGAACTAGGGCGAGCAGTCTAACCGCTCAGCCTGCCGGAAGGAACCGGCCCGACTTTCAGTGCGCTCGGCATCGGATTCGAGTTCGATCTTGAAGGGAACGCGAGCAATGCGCACCACCGGCATCTCGGCTAGGTAGCGGCTCAACCATATGTGCTCCCGCGGAGTCTGGTTCGCGACCACGAGCCATCCGCCCGGTCGCACCAACAAGACGGCGCGCTCCAACAGGCGACGCGGTCGCAAGCGCGACAGCGGTGCTCCCCACGAAAGACTCGCGGAAGCCGTCAAGAGCGAAAAGGACAGGCTCACAACGCCCTGTTCTCGCAGCCGTGCAAACGCCGCATCGGCGACCTCGAAACGAACCGTGAAGCCAACAGTAGACGCTGCGGTGGCGTGACCCAGGGCGTGTTCGGCTCGGAAGTGGCCAACCTGGCAGATGCCATGCCCGTCGATTTCGAGTTCGCGCAGCACCACTTTTCGGGGATCAAGTTCACCCAACCGACATTCAGCGGCGCGTGATCCGAGAACCGATAGCGAAAGCTGCTCACTGGCCATTCACGTGAGAAGTGATGATGGCAACGGCAGCAGGAAGCCGCAGCGTAAATATGTTCGGATCTAGGCTCCGTAACTGCGTCCTCTCTCTCCTGCGCGATAGCCCTCTCGATAGCTCGTGGAGCAAAACCCAAAGCAGCCGTCGCGACACCTGTTGGTGCCGCGACGGCTGCTTTGGTTAGACAACCAAGCGACCTCAGGACGAGGTCACTCAATCAATCCAATCGACTTAGTTACCGATCGTGCCCTCGAGACCGTTCGAGCTCAGCAGATTCGCGGCGTTCGTCGTCGTCAGGCAGATCGACTGCGCAGTCAGGACCGCACCGCTCAGGGCCGGGTTGACCGGAATCGGCAGCGACACTGTCGTGACACCAGCAACCGGGAAACCTTGGAGGCTGCCGAGGATCGTGTTGATGTAGATACTGCAGGACGGGTCCGCGTTACCAAACACCAAGTTCATCGGGATGCTGGTCTGGGCGTCGCCGAGGAACGTGATCGCGATCGGCGAGATCGGATCGATGTTCGTCGTGGTCATGTCCCAACTGCCACCGAGGGACGGGGTATTGCTATCGAGCATGAGCGGGACCGCGCCCACGTCCGCAATCGTCACCGTGTTTAGCAGAGCAGAAGCAAAGTCGACGTCATCAACGCCCGCGCCACTGCCAGCCGTGTAGCCAAACAACGGAGTGTGCCAACCCGACGCACCGCCGTAGCTCATGTTGTCGTAGACGATCGTGCAATCGCCGGTTGCCAGGTTGAACTGGTATTGGAACGTATCCGTCGTCGCGACGTTGTAAGGGGTAACCGCGTCCCACGTCACGTAGACGATGCCGGCGATTTCTTCGGTAACGATTTGGCCACCAACGTTCGGGCTCCAGTCGTACCACGGGCCACAGATCGTCGGCTCGGTGAAGGCTTGGAACTCAGCCGCGGTCGGCGAGTAGTCAGCAGTCAAAGACGGCTGGTTAGCCGACATGGCAATGTATCCGTTGGTGCAAACCGTCAGTGTGCTGGTCACGCCACTAGCAGTCGGCATGGGGGTCGACAGCGTAATGGTGCCAAAGGCATCATCACCGGCCGAGACAATCGTGGGGGCCGTCGGAGTGACGAACGTGCCTGGGATCGCGTCCAGCATCAGGTAAGAGTTGCCTGTGCGCAGGAACGTGATCGCACTACCCGTGGCACCAACAGTGCCAGTCGCGCCAATGGCGAACAACTCGTAGACGCCGGTGTTGATTTCCGTGCAACCCTGACCGTAGGTGGTCTTGGTGGCGCACCCAATACTCATCGGAGCGGGGATGTAGCCCGGCATGGTCGCGACCATCACCAAGCCTTGACCGGCGAGGTCAAACGTGCCGCCGGGGAACTCCTCGTAGGCCATATCAGTGAGGATAGGGAGGCCAACCGAGAGGTCTTCGCTGGCGGCCGGAGCACCCGTGCCAAAGCCGGGGGCAGTGCCAACGATTAGGTTGCCCGTGTGGAGGATGTTGCTGGCGAAGCCGAAGTCAATCTGCCCCGACACATCCAAGGTCATTTGCAAGTTGAAGATCTCCGTGCCGCCATAGAGCGTGGCGTTCACCCAGGTGACCGTGCACTGGTTGGCAACGCTCGTGTCGACCAAGAGGTCGGCGTTGTTAACCGCTTGCAGGTTCAGGTCCGTCCAGTAGGCCGCGATGCGCGGATCTTCGAGATCAAACTCGGCAACCGTGGCCGTATAGTCAGCAACTGTGAGGACCGGCGTGCCATCGGAGAGCCACGCGTAGCCGTTCGAGCATGGGTGGATGAACTGGAACGATCCACCCGCAAACGGGAAGAGAAAGCCCATGTCGATGCCTACACCCGCGGATGCGACAAAGTCATCGCCGTTACCGTAGCTGGTGCTGGTTGCAGGAGCAGAGAGACACTGACCAACGAGGGCCGGCGCAACGATAGATAGGGCCAAACACCCAAGCAGCTTGTTCATAGGTCGATTCAAGGAAGTGAAGTCAACAGGCATAAACACGGATTGACGCCGCAAGCCGTGGGAGAATCCTCAAGCTCAGTAACAAGCACACGAGGGATAAGAAGGGTAACCCCTACGGCCAGCCTTGCCTAATGGCGCGGCCGGCAGGCCCCATCATGCGATCGCCAGGCGGGCGCGGCCTATATCCCTGCACCGAATGTAAGACCAGGCGGCAACGACGCAGATTGCGGCCGCGATTGCCGGAAACTCCAG
>CALCZA010000089.1 GCA_937906475.1 uncultured bacterium | reverse complement strand
AATCCGGGTGCCTGCGGCCACGGTCTTGCCGGTTTTTGATTCACGCACCAACGCCCCGATAGCCTTGCTCTGCCCCTGAAACTGGCTGTCGTTCCGGATGGGTATTCCTCTCACCTCTTCGATGATCAGCTGGCAAATGGGCATCCCAGGATGCAGCGAAATCGAGTACCGACCAAGGTTCATGATTTCAAGGGCGATGGTCCCTTCGAACCCAGCGTGAATGGTGGGAGCCGTGAAATGCACGAGCATCCCACACCGTGCGTAGGAGCTCTTCCCTTCGACGCGTGCAGCAAGGCTTTTGTCGGCTTCGGCAGAGAGCGGAAATCCAACACGCTCTAACGTTCGCCCAAGAACGAAGCGGTTCGGCCCAAGGACGAACGGTTGGTCTTCAGTGAGTTTCACCGGTTCCATCACCGAAGCACCGAGCTTGGCGAAACCACCGGAGCGTAGGTCGACCTGCAACGGCGCCTTACCTTGTTGGTAAACTGAGATCTCGTCACTCAGCCGAAGGTCTACTGCACTCGTTTGGTACGGACAGTTTGGTGCCATAGGGTCCCGAGGATCCGGGGTGGGGACGATGACAAGCCGCCCACAATCAAGCGCATCGTGGATCGCTGTGTTCGAGAGGATCATGCCAGAAGAACGGTCTCTCGTGAACTTGTCGGGAGCACGGCCCACTTTTCGCCGCCTCGCTCGACGAGCTGGACTTCAACCTCTGCGCGTCCATCTTGTCCCACGTTCCGGACAGCTCCCTCGTCGACAAAGAATGAACGTTCTCCGAGCTCAACTGCTCGTTCATCGCTGAACATGCCGGGGGAAACCCGGCACTCGATCCACTCCGTTTTGCTGCTGCTTTCCATGGTGGCCCTCCCAGGCTGATGAGTCCAAGACTACGGCGGATCGAGCAAAAGCCAACTGCCATACAAAGACAAGCGCGAAGATGATGGCATAGACGCGATGTCAGGTTGAGGTGATGAACGGCGACTATGAATCGCGTCCTGGAATGGTGCTAAACAGCTGCCCCTGCAGCGGGTGATCCTTGCCCCACGTCGAACCCGTCTCGATGTCCTGCACCGTGCTGCGGCAGATGTCGAACTTCTCGCAGACCTCGGCCTTCGTCGCACCGCCGGCGAGCATCCGCCGCACCTCGAGCACCTGGTCGAAGCGGAGCTTCGGGACGGTGACCCCGTCGCGACCTTTGCGCAGCATGTCCTGCGAGTTGTCGGCTTTGGTGCCGAGCACCAGGTGGGTGGGGTTCACGCAAAGCGGCACATCACAGCGATGCATGACGCACAAGTCTTCGGGGATGGGGCCCTTGAAGAGCTCGTAGGCGAAACGATGCGCTGAGTGCGTCGTTCCACGACGCCGAACGCGTCCATAGCCATCGCTACCGACGGCGCCTTGCCAGATCCAGCAGCCGTCTTCGCCGTCCGGCGAACGGATCTTTTCAACGAAGTTGTGCAGTGAACTCATGAGACCTCCTCGCCTTCAACCAACCACACGCCTACGAACCGTTCTTGGGCAAGCGGGCATCGATCTCCTGCTCGTCGCTTCCAAACTCGTCGATCCGATCCTCGGTGTAAGTCTCGAGAGACTCATCGTCTAGCCGTTCGCGTAGTCGCATTGGCAAGTCCATGCTCTCATGGAACACGGCCAGGATCGCGAGAGGGGATGCTGACCGGCGCAGCGAGAACACGTAGTGATGCTCGCAGCGCGAAACCTGCAACTCCGGCCAGTAGTCGAACACGAGCTTCGCCTTCGCGGTTTCTGAGGCAAGCGCTCCAAAGTGCGCTTCCAGCGCGGATCCGTACCGCCGCGCCTGGCTGATTCCCCAACGCTCGATCGTGTATTGGGCGATCTTGTCGAGATCGTCCTCGACGCTTTCGGCCAGGACGTACTCAGACATGCGGATCGCTTTGAGCCTTGCTGATTCGGCCCTCGAAGATCTCTTCCACACTGCGAGTGCTGACCTGGCCAGCGGCGACTTGCGCAGCACGCTGCCGGAGCAGATCCTCCAGTTCGGCGAGCGCCTTGCCTTCATCGGTGCCAATTGTGCTGGCGAGCACGAACTCCTTGATGCTCTTGCCTTGCAGGGCGGCCATGGCCTTCAGCCGGTGACTTTCCTGCTCAGTGACCTCGATTGTGACGCGCTTCATGGTGGACCTCCTAGGCTAGTTGTCGTCCTTCTAGGATACCAGAGACCACACAACTTGTCAATTTTGGCAGGTTCGGTGTCGCGATCTTCGCCTGCGCTGAACCGTCCTTGGCAAGGGACTTTACAGTCCCCCATCGTCCTGATACTATTCGTGATAAAATACATTATCAATAGTGAAACTGCTAGTGGGGGACCCATGAACGAGACACCGAAGACGACCGATCTGACGACCCAGGATGCGCCTGGTCGACTTCTGACGGCGGAGCAGTTCCATCAGCTCACCGACGTGCCTGCGGTCTTCGTGTGGCTCGCAAACATCGACAACCCGAACACGCGGCGCGCATACCAAGGCGACCTCGAGGCCTTCGTCTCGTTCTGCGGGATCGAAACGCCAGCCGAGCTGCGGCTCGTGACCAGGGCTCACATCATCGCCTGGCGCACTGAACTCGAAGCACATGGGCTCGCGCCAGCGACGATCCGCCGGAAGCTCTCGGCCGTGTCATCGCTGTTCGATCATCTCTGCAACGAGAACGCTGTCGAAGCGAACCCTGTCGCCGGCGTGAAGCGCCCGGCTGCAGACAACAACGAGGGCAAGACGCCGGCGCTGTCCGATGCGCAGGCGAAGAAGTTGTTGCGTGCGCCGTCCGGTGACAGCCTGAAGGCGAAGCGCGATCGCGCGATCTTGGCGGTGTATCTGTTCCATGCGTTGCGACGATCTGAGCTCGCCGACCTAAAGGTCGGCAGTCTGCATGAACGTCGCGGCGTCATGCACTTCAAGGTGCATGGCAAGGGATCGAAGACCCGCTTCGTTCCTGCACATGCAGCCGCGCTGGATGCGATCAACTGCTACCTCGAGGCCGCTGGCCACGGAGAGGAGAAGAAGACGCCGCTCTTCCGGCCAGTTCGCAACAACCGCACCGGCACGCTGGAGAAAGCGATGACCGGCGACGGCATTTACAAGATGGTGAAGGACTATAGTGCGGTTGCTGGCATCGAAGTTGACGGGCTCTGTTTGCACGCGCTCCGCGCAACGGCCGCGACCAACGCGCTTGACCACGACAGCGACATCGCGAAGGTCCAGGAGTGGCTCGGTCACGCCAACATCAGCACGACTCGACTCTACGACCGACGTCGTTCGAAGCCGGAGGATTCCCCCACCTTCAAGGTCAGTTACTGAGGGAGCAATATGATAGGCTAAACTCCAATGCGTATTCGCTGGTCGGTTTACGCAACCTATATTTTCGCACTAGCTGCCAATTGTCAGAATCGCGGATTCAGGATGCCGCTCAATCAAATCGCCAACAAAAAATGCGACGTCCTTAGTTAGACCCGGCAACGGTGCCCCCGACTTCTCGCGAGAAAGGGCTTCCTGTCGCTCTTGTAGCGGAAGGGAGTTAAACCTATTCACAAACTCGCGGAGCCCCCCCATAGCAACCTCTTTAATGCCACTAGTCAATTCCGCAAGCTCTTCTTTAGAGGATCTTACGGCAACAAGGAGATCGGCTTGCCGGCCAAAGTACGTTGAGACACCAAGGTAGCGAACCGTTGCACAACCGGCGATGTGGCTGGCAACCAGCTTTTCGTCAAGCCCGTCCAAAACGAGGACCCCTTCACCCATCAGCAACGCTTGGTGCGCAAGCATGCGCACGCGCGCAGCGCGTGTGTTCACCAAGTAGTTTAGATAGGATTCGACACCATCATTCGGGTCCGCAGCGATGGCGTCGGCCTGCGCTTGAAAGTTGCTTCGCTCTCGTTCAGCGAGCACTGCATAAGTGCGCTGCAGATCAGCGGGAGCCTGCTGGACATGCATTGCAAGCACTCCCGCAAGCGGTCCAGTAGGATTGACTGCCACGGTTGCGCGCGTGCCAGCGTCAAATGCTTCATCTCGCACGTGTGGCGGTGCTTCACCCTGGGATGAACCTCCACTTCCGACCGAATGCTCAGCGCCACCTACATCCTCTACTGCGGGATCACTGCGGCTAGCCCACCAAAGGCCACAACAAAGAGCCAACAGAGCTAGTAATGCAGCAATCATTACGCGATTCATCAGACTCCCTATGACTGGATTTGCGAAAGCGCTGACAAGCTAGGGGCTAGTTCAAGACGGAAGTGCATTGGCCACACCCAAAAGTGAGAGTCACTTTAAAGGCGGTCAAGAGCATAGGTGAAACAAGCAGCGGCTCGGACCACCCGAACCCCACTCAGCCACTATCGCACACCGCCGTCACCCCGTCAACCGACCTGTTGCCCAGCCAGCCACAAGGGCATTTCGCCCGAAACCCCACACCCTAGGCAGACTGCCCCCGCAATCAACTCCAGCACTCCAATAGCTTTAGCTACGTCGATGGGGACCACCGCCTGAGCCGGTGCTCCCATCAGCCATTTGCTCGCGCCCACGAGGACTAGCATCAGAGCCAACATGACGCCGCCTATGCGCGCGGCTACCACTGCATCTCAAGCACGAAGCTTGATTTCTCAGTTGGCCGGATGCGCAGTGGCATTTCAGCGTTGTGCAGTCCGGGAACCTTGGCTCGCAACAGACCTTCACCTAGCGGCAACCACATACGCTGAGGGGCTTGACCATCCATTTGACGATGTAGTGTTTTGTAACCTCTCATCGCTATCGACAGCCGCCAAGACCCAGTGGTGTATGCCGCAGGCGGCCTGATGCCTATTATACATGACTGCAAAGCTTTTTCGGATTGCAACGTCACGATGCCATCATCATCGGGCACCGAGAAGTGCATTTCAGAGAACCACTCGCGTCCGACATCGTTGACTCGGACCTTGTAGCGCCCGCGCGCCAACGACAAGGCACCTCCCTTCGCCAGTTTGCTTGATGCGCGAGCTGCAGCGCGACCGTCCTCGTGCAACCACACTAAGCGGAGCGGGACATCGACCGGGGAGCCATTCAAATCAAGGACGTCGATCCGAATTGGATAGACCTGCTCGGTAGGCCGACAATCTGACAAGATCGTTGTTTTGGACAAATTCAGTGGTGCGTAGGCAATGCGCTCCGTCACGAGGTGACCGAGCGAAGAGGCTACGAATAATTCTTCATGCGCTGGCTGATCCTCATCAGCACAAACCCGGGCAACCCACTGTTCATTGGCAAGCTCAGGCACCAGCCGCAAAGCCATGCGGCTTGCAGCGCCAGTGGAGTCTACGCCGATTGCAGTCCGCGTCATGGTTGACACGAATGAACCCCATTCTGCCGGCACAGTTGCGCGAGCGACGTAGATGGGCATCATCGTCACAGTTCGATCTGCCGGCGCAGTGATGATACTGTCACGAGAACCGGCAATGTCTGAGCAATAGCCAGGCAGGTCAACGTTGAGGACGTATCTCTCTTCTGCGAGGCTTGGCAAGACTGCGATGCCTCCCTCGCCGGTGCGGGCAAGGTGTGGTGCGCGAACGGCGTCAAGACCAATCATGTCAGCAAAGCTTGCCGCGCCACAAAGTGACGAGAGATCTACCCCAATCACACTGTGCGCGGACACAATACACTCCTTGGCGGGGCGCCCATCTGGGAACACGCAGCGCACTGTCAGGACGGCCTTGAGTCGCAGTCGCACAACAAGGCCATTGGTGGTGCCGGCACCTGCCCGTAACGCTCGAGTTCCTAGCATCTTCGCCTGGTAATCAGGATGAAGAATCGTGATGGAGTTGCCTGTCGCAACAGAGAACTGCCCCTGCTCGTCGCTTGCGGTCAAAACGACCAGATCTTCTCGAACCACGACGAGCCTATTCGCAACTTCGTGGACAGGCGCATTGGCGACCGGTCGCGAAGTTAGGTCATCGACAAGTTGCACGTTCACGTGGCGGGACTTGGTATCATCAACTCGCGGTATTTGCTTCGCCGCGACGATGACGCGTTCTGACTCTGGACTTGGGCTAACCGCCTTCTCGACTGGTTGCGGCAACACCGGCGACGATTCCGGCGTTGCGCCCCCAGCATCCCAGCCGAACCACACCAGACAGGCACACAGCATGACCGCCACCAAGACTACAAGAGCAAGGCCGTGCGTGCGAGGGGTGGTAACCATTGAAGTGTGCAAGTTTCCTACTGGCAAAGGCTGCAGACTGGTTGATTGGCGAACGTTAAATCAGCCTCGGCGAGCTTTTCGCACCCCACCAGGCAAATGGCTTCACACGCATAGAACTGCCCACCGAGAGCTGGCCAGTTTGGGCGCTCCATTGTCGCGAGGCAATTAAGATTGTCCTGCTCATCGTCCCAATTACCGCAAGGACAATAGGAAACGCCGGGGTAGCCGGGTAGCCACGCCAAGTCTTCGGTACACGGATTAGCGCAATCATGTTTTACGCATTCAGCAAACATGTTCCCTGCAAATACACCGACGACCATCCGACAGCCCGGATTGCCTGCCGCATCCGGCAAGATGGGGGCTGAAATCGCAATCGTGGCGAACACTACAGCAAGTAGCTTAAGGATCATGTTTCTTTCCAGGCTCTGGCGGCCTCCCGATCTTGGTTTGCCATCCGAGGAGCGCGTGCTAAGATACCATACATGTACCTGCACCGATTGCATGTAAGCCGGAGAATCACACCGATCGCAACGCCGAAGTCTACGGCCTCGGCTTAGTAACCAACGATGCAACGCAAGACCTCTATCCTACTCGTTCTCACCGCCTCGGTTCTGGTCACGTTGTTCTTCGTTTCGAAGGCCATGCGATCGCAACCTCCAGAGAGTGGGGACAAGGATCGAACACGACTAGATGTAGATGATTCGGGAACCGGACTTGAGGTTGTGCTGCCGGAGCGAATCGAGGTGGCTTCGTCGGCAACGATCCAGCTGCCACCTCTGCTAGCCGCGCCAGCCGCAAGCGGCCCCACTCTCCCGAAGCTATCTAGAGGTCTCCCAAGTGACATTCTCATGCGATGGCGCGCATTCCGCGGTGCCGCTGACAAGCTGAGCCCACGGATCAAGGATGGGACTGCGACGCGAAGATCTAAGCATAGGTTTGCGAAACTCAATGCGTTTTGCGATTTGATCTCTGCCAACCGCTATTGGTTCATTGGGCCCTCAGGCTCGATGCCTGCTCTGCCTCAGTCTACGCCATACGTTTCCTACTATCGCGTGCCCCTGAATAACAACAACATGGCGGTGTTTGAAGTGGCTGCCTCTGAGTTCCCACTAGCTGTGGCGGCGCAATATGAGAAGCCGCCTGCATCGGGTACCGCGATGGGATCGAAGGCGCGAGGTGCGGTCATCGAGCGGGCGCGCAACTCGCTAAAGCGCTAGCTAGCTAAGAGGCGGAAATTGATCCATCTGGCACGCGAGCTACCGACCGCTGGTCGCGTCCTATCCGGAAATGCGGCCGAGGCCGCTCTGCGTCGAATTGGCCATTCGAAACACGCCGATGACCAATGAGTCGTTGACGGTTTCGGCCGAGTCAGACCGGTTGCGCAATTCGAAGTCGGCACCCAGCTTGTAGTGAGGAACCGAGCCGTCAGCGCGATAGCTGCGAAACATGGACGCGCCGCTGCTCGCTCCAGTCCGCGTGCTTGAGCACCTCGCGCAGTTGCCGATCGTTAGGACTCACTTCGCCCAGCGCGATCGCCGACTGAATCTGCGGTGCCAGCAGCGCCAGGTCCGCGATCTGCGTCATCCTCGCCCGCGTTATTCCGAGTCGCTTCGCTGCGTCAGCCAACCCCGCCAGTGCGCCGTTCGCGATCAACGCCTCGACGTGGTGCGCGAGTGCCAAGCGCCTGGCGATCGCGGTGGGGCCGGTCGCCTTTGGTCTTGGCTCGACCTGAACGTCCTGCCGCTGGCAGGTCCGAAACGACACCTTCATCTTCACGGTGGTGGAGGTCATGCACTCTTCCTGTTGGTTACTTCGCGGATGAACTCGCCGATGCCGTTGTCGCGGAAGTCGATCTCGAGTTCGCCAGCTTGGCTGTCGTAACGCCGTGGTATCCGGAAATTGAGCCGAGCCTGTTTGACAGCGAATTGGCCAGTTCAAACACGCCGATGACCAAAGAGCAGTTGTCGGTTTCGGCCGAGTTCGCAGACCGGTGGCTCGATTCGAAGTCGGCAATCAGCTTGTCAACGAGGACCCAGGCCGTTAGGCCGCGCGACGGTAGCTGCGAAGCAGACCGCCAAGTCGCGTTGGTGCACGAATCCCGGTGTTGGCCACGCAGGCTGCCGATATGGGGTTTCCCCGACCCTGTAACGAGCCATGCCGAGCACCAAGTCCCGAGTTCATCCCAAGTACAAGACGAAGTATCGCGTGGGCAACTGGTCGGACTACGACCGATCGTTGGTCGAGCGCGGCAACCTAACTGTCTGGCTGTCGCCGGACGCGATCGCGCGGTGGAATGCCAAGCCTTCGGGGCGTCGCGGAGGGCAGCGCAAATACTCGGACCTAGCGATCGAGACGGCGCTCACGCTGCGGCTCTTGTTGCAGTTGCCGCTGCGCCACGCTGAGGGCTTCCTACGTTCGCTGTTCGATCTGATGAGGTTCGTGCTTGATGTTCCGGATCACACAACGCTCTCACGAAGATCCAAGAAGCTGAAGGTGCCGCTACGGGTGCCGAAGAAGCTTGGCAGGATTGATCTGGTCAT
>CALCZA010000088.1 GCA_937906475.1 uncultured bacterium | reverse complement strand
CGAACTTTCTGCTTTGCCATATTCCAGAGCATGGGCCGACTGCGTCGGAGGTTGTTGCTCGATGCTGTGATGAGAACGTGTTCCTGCGCGATGCTTCAGGCATGGGCCTCAACCTGGGTGATTATGCGATCCGGATTGCGGTAAAAGACGCAGCAACGAACGCACGTGTGCTGGATGTGCTTGTCGCTGTGCTCGGTGATCTGGTGACACCAAGCGGAGATTCGACGTCTGCATCTGACGTGTGAGTATTGGCGAAACACTGGCTGTGGCTGTGGCTGCAGTCGACCCGCTTCCCTTTTTCTTATAGCCGGCTGGCTACGTTTGTAGTCGCGATACGGAGATCGATTAACCGTCTGTTAGAGTGCCACCATGGTGCAGTCGAAAGCCAAGAGCGTTTCGCAATATCTGAAAGAGTTGCCCGAGGATCGGCGCATTGCTATTTCAAGGATTCGCGAGGTTATTCTTCAATCTGTCGATGGCGGCATCGAGGAGATCATGAGCTATGGGATGATCGGTTATCACGTGCCGTTACGTGTCTATCCGGCTGGTTATCATTGTAACCCTGCGATGCCATTGCCATACGTGTCGCTCGCGTCGCAAAAGAACCACATGGCTATCTACATGATGGGTCTGTACATGGATCCGGCTGATACAGCGTGGTTTGCCAAGGCTTGGATAGCCACCGGCAAGAAGCTCAATATGGGCAAGTCCTGTATTCGCTTCAGCAAGTTGGAGGATGTGCCTTTGGAGGTGCTTGCTGCGGCGATTCGGCGAATGCCGTCGAAGCGCTATATTGCGACTTATGAATCGCAACTTCTTGGTGAGGGCAAGAGTCGCGAAGCCGCCAGTTCAGTGAAATCGGCCGCCAAGAAGTCTGCCAAGAAGTAGGGATCCAGTGGCTCTTATTTGCGCGACAAGATCGAGACCGCGCACATCGAGAACGCACTTGCCGCTAGCTGCAACCAATTTGGCAACGTGGCCGTCGACGGTATGCACTGTCGGCCGGCAAATCGGGCAAAGCCTTGCTGGGGCCGTCCGTCAAGCACACGTCTAGCGGCATGCCCGCAACCGGCCACGTGCCAGGTGTCGCGCCGATACCCGGAACCTGGCCCGACGATCCGGGGCAGGACCCTTCGTGCGAGACGAAGTTGCACCGAATGGGCTCAGGCGATGTGAGACGGGCAACGTCAGAGATCAGAGACCGACCGTCAAGTCGAGCGCGTTGCCCAGTTGGAACCCGGCGCCATCAAACAGCAGTGCCTGGCTGTAGATGATCGCGCCGACAAACACCAAGTTGGCGGGTAGCGGGATCGAGTGAGTATCGCTGGTGCCACTCGAGATCTGCACGGACACGAACGCCGACGGGAACGCCACCAGGACTTCGCCAAAGCCCGGCACGACTGGGCCATTGAGCGGCACGAAGTCAACCAGCACGGCAGTGATCACATCGCTCGGCGCGTGCGCGACCTGCCCGGTCCAAGTCTGGCCAACCGCCGGTCGATCGGTAGTCGTGTAAACCACAGGATTGACACCAATGCCGTTGCGGCTAGCGGCACTGGCGACTCCGCCGAGCGTGCCATCGGGCATCACATTTTGGGCAAGCACATCCGACGTCCCGCTGCCCTCGTCCTGCCACGCAACGATCGCGTACCCCAACGAACTGAGCGCCGCGTCCAGTCGAAACTTCACTGCCGGCACCGACGAGAACAGCGTTGGCGCAACGGCCGCCGAGCCTGCAGCATCGAGTCGCGACGAGAACAAACGATCCTGTCCAAACGCCGGCGCTTCGGCCCACAGCGCCATCACGCCGCCATCGATCGCCAACGCACGAACGTCCGACGTCGCTGCCCCGCTGTAGCTCGTCACGGCTACGCCTGCAGTTCCCCACAAGCGGGTGCCACTCGCATCAAACGCCTGCGCCCCGACGCGGTAGTTGCTGCCGCTAGTCTCGTTGTAGGTGACGAACGTGGTTTGCGAGCCCGCGTCGAACGCGACTGCCGGCCCCGTGCGATCGCCCGCGCCACTTGCAACGCTGACGCCGTTGTGCGCAAACTGCTCGGCGCCAGCCGCGTCCAGACGCTGCGCGAAGCTCTGAAGCGCCGGGTTGGTGCCATACCAACCGAACACCGCACCGCCGTTCTCATCAGGAACGAACGTCGGGTAGTTGCCAAACTGCAACGAGCCAGTGTCATACACAGCGACGTGGCCCGCGCCCCACAACAGAGCGCCCGCCGGGTCGAGTTTCTGCGCGTAGAGATAGCGCGGCGTCGTAAAGCCACCGCCTCGCTGCAGCGCCACGATGACGTTGCCTGCATCAGATTCATGAAGGTCGCTTGGCGCGACGTTGAATCCGCCGACCGACAACACCACATCCGTAGCCCACTGTGGCGTGCCAGCCGAATCCAATCGCTGCACGCGTGCATCGGAGTTCTGAAGCCACGCAACGACAACAAAGCCATCCGTCGTGCCACAGATCTTCGGCACGGCCACGAAGCTCGTCGTGCTCGTCAACTGCACCCCATTCGCACCCCAGAGCAAGATGCCGTTGCCATCCACCGACGCCGCGGTGATCTGGGTGCCGGCAAATCGATCGTCGCGGAACGCTAAGATCGCATTGCCAGCGATGTCGACATCGAGGTCATAGTCTTGCGTTGAGCTAAACCCGCGATCCGCAACCAACACGCCGCGATGTGGCCACATCTCAAAGCCACCCGCATCGAGCCGCTGCACCCGCACGTCGTACCCAAACGCGGGCGAGCCAGTGGGATCGGAGTCAAACCAACTGACGTAGCAACCACCGTCCGGCAACGGCGCGACCTTCGTCTGCACCTGATCCCCGGCGCCATCACCAACAGCCAAGTTGCTAGCAGCTGTCGAAGACCATTGACCAGCAGCCGAAACGGCAAGCAACAGGAAGGGTGCCAAAAGGCACATCGAGCGAATCGGTTGGATCATGTTCTGAGGGGGTTGCCAGAAATCTCTGAAGCACCGTCTCCCCATACCAAACCCCCGTCAACCCCACAGAAGGTGGTGCTGTGGAAGGATAAGAAACAACAAACTCGCGCTCGCGCAGTCGCACCGCAAATGCGGCCAGCATGAAACACCGCGACTTTGCCACCACCTGGACCACCGCTGACGGCACGCTTACGGCGCACCTGATAGATTCAGTATGATGTTCGATCGCTTCACCAACCGCGTCAAGCAGCCATGCCCGAGCATTCCGCAGCGCAGGTAGCCCACGACCTCTCGGCGTGCGCTTCCTCAGTATCCGTGCAGCCATCGTCGGCCTCTTCCCCTTCGTCAGCTTCCACAACCCGCGACACGATCCGAGACCGCATGCTCGCACCCGGCGCCAGCACACCGTCTTACGTCACCAGGTGCTTTCGCGGGCGCGGCACCTAACGCGACCCGCTGGGGTCGCGCTCTCCCCAAAGCCAGTAACCGCTCAATCAGCACCTTCGGCTCCATCACCACATGCGTCGAGCCATCCCGCCAGGTCTTCTTCAGTGAATACGCAACCCGCCCATCCGGCAGCAGCGACAGGCGACTCTCCGCGATCGCCGGTCGCCCTGCATATCTAAACAAATGCTCGAGCCGCTTGCGATCACCAGCAGCTACTCGCACCGCACCGT
>CALCZA010000087.1 GCA_937906475.1 uncultured bacterium | reverse complement strand
TTCGGGTGCTTGCGGCCAACGGCTTTGCCGGGTTTCGATTCACGCACCAACGCCCCTCGGACGCGTTCGTCGACGGCTTCACGAGCCGTCACAAATACGACCGATGCATCCCGACCTGAGCTTCGGACCTGACGCAACACTTGCCAGCCATCGACGCCCGGCATCATGACATCGAGCAGAATCACATCCGGCTGCAAACCCGGGGCAGAGAGCGCGTCAATGGCATCTGCACCATTCACCTGCATGGTGCAGTTCGCACCGTGTTCACGCAGTCCATCGCACACGAATTCGCGGAACATCGGGTCATCGTCTACGACCAGGATCTCGACGCCGTGCAGAGCGGTCTTGCTGTCCATTGGAGACATGTGAGCTACTTCGGCAAGCGGTGCCGCGACTGTGAGTAAAGCACCCACGGCACCAGCGCGTGTGCCAATCCATCCAATTCGAAGTCACGATCCAGTTTCGCAGGCACCAGCCGCCGGTCCGCGTAGTCGAACTGCAAGGGCTCGGTCAAGGGTTGGTGCACCACAACGCGATCTCCAACCATCAACGCGTGCGTGTCGAATTGCTGCATCACGGCGCGCCCAGGCGCATCATCCGGCAACGAAAGCACATCGCGCCCGAGCATCGGGTGCTCGAAGCCCAAACCCAACAGCGGCAACACCGTTGGCATCAGGTCGACCTGACTAGCGACCTTGTCGTAGGTGCCCGGCGTAAACCCGGGCCCAATGATCAGGGCCGGAATATGAAACTTGTCGATCGGGATCAGATCGTCGCCAAACGTCTTCATGTTGTGATCGGCAACGATGATCCAGATCGTGTCGCGAAAATAGGCCTCCTGCCTCGCCATACGAAACAGTTCGCCAATCGCATGATCCGCGTATTTGACCGAATTGTTGCGCGTCGCCTGCGGTTGCTCGTACAGATCGATGCGCCCCTCCGGGAACTCAAAGGGAGTGTGGTTCGAAGTGCTCAGGATCAATGCAAAGAACGGTTGCTCCCCATGCGCAACGAAGCTCGCGTTCGCCTCCCGCATCAAGTCCTCATCGCTGACCCCCCAGGTCCCGTGAAACTCCGGCGACTGGAACGTCGTCTGGTCCATGACGTTCTCGAAGCCATTGCCCAGCAGGAAGGCACGCATGTTGTCAAAGTGGCTTTCGCCGCCATAGACGAAATCGGTCGCGTAACCGTGCCCCTTCAGCATCTGCGCCACAGTGAAGAAGCCACTCTGCGAGCGCTCGAGCTTCACGACGCTGCGACCGGGCGTCGGCAAGAAGCCCGAGATCGTCGCCTCCATGCCGCGAACCGTGCGCGTTCCCGTGCTGTACATCTGGCGAAACAACAGCCCTTCCTTGCTCAGCCGATCGAGATTAGGAGTCAGCGGCAAGCCGCCCAAGCAACCACAGAACATGGCGCCAAGACTCTCTTCCAAGATCAACACGACGTTGGCGGCGCGCTTGCGTTGCACTCTGGCCGGCTGGCGGCGAAGGAATGGGATCTCCTTCGACTTGAAGCAGGGTGGCTCCTCAACCATGTACTTGCGCACGCGATCCACGATTTCCTGCTCTTCCATCTTGCCATACAGCTTGATCGGCGAGGATTCATGGCGTCGCCGATAGGCCGCGTAGGCGGCGCTGTAGCTGGAGTTCAGTGACAGCTCGTTGACCAGTCGGTCGGTCGAAAAGAACGCCGAACTCACGTTGAGCGGACGGTGGTCGACACCGCGGATCCCCCAAACCAGCACGACCATGGCAACCAGCGCGACAGCTACCTGACGACGCTTGCGCCACGTCGTTACCCGGGTGGCAAACGCACCAGAAAGCCGCCAACAAAACCACAGGGCCCCGGACAGCACCACGCCAATACCAAGCAAGACATACTTGTAGTCCGCCCAGATGGTCGCTCGCAGCTCGGCATTGGGCACCAGGTTTTCGATAAACAGACGGTTCGGACGCGCGTCGTATTCGTTGATGAACGAGATGCTCAGCAACTCCATGGTGGTCACGAGCAGCACCGCAACACAGAAGTAGAGGCGCCAGGCCGACCGAAACTTCACCGCGTTGCCACCGGCGGCCAAGAGCGCCACCGGCAAGATCAACGCCGTGCAGACCACAATGGCATCCATGCGCAGCCCGTACAAGAACATCCAGCCAAACCCCTCAACAGGGCGAATGCGCTCGAAGTAGTAGACGGCAAACAACGCTCGGGACGCGCTAAGCACCACGAACATGCAAACGGCCAAGCCAACGATGTAGCCGTAGGGTCCAAGTAGTCGAGAGATCCAACCGCGACGCACTTGCTCTGTTTGAGGATCGTTCACGAGGCAAACACTAGGAACGCATGGCTGCCCGCCAGCATTACGACCTGTTAATGAAGCATTCCCGTGGGCAGCCATATCGTGCCTCAAAGATGGAATCGCTGATGGCAACCTACGGCGTCCTGGCAGTGATGCTAGGCACACTGGCCGAAGGCGAAACGGCTCTCATTGCCGGCGGCTACGCCGCTCATCAAGGCTGGTTCGGATTGTTCCCAATGATGATTGCGGCGTTCGTCGGGGCCTTTGGAGGAGACCAACTCTTCTACTACATCGGCCGGCGTCACGGTCGCAGCTTCGTGGCCCAGCGCAGCGGCTGGGCCGACCGAGCAGGCCGCATCCAGACACTCCTGAAGAAGCACGAGGCCATCGTGGTGATCAGCTTCCGGTTCCTCTACGGGCTACGAGTGGTTACGCCCATGGCCTTGGGCATCGCGGGAGTCCACTACCCCAAATATCTGGCCCTCACGCTGATCAGCGGCGTCGCCTGGACCCTGCTTTACGGGATCGGCGGATTCTACCTCGGGGAAGCCATGACCCACGTGCTCGGCGACATCGAACGCCTAGAACTCTACGGCCTCGGCGCAATCCTCCTGGTTGGCTGCTTGGTATTGGCCATTCGACACCGATGCAAGAAGCCCCATCGAGAGACCACGCATGACTAAGACCGCGCTATTGCTTGCCAACCCGACCGCCAAACGCGGGGAATCTGCCGTGCGCAACGTGATCGCGAAGCTAGCGAAGGTCTACACGGATCAAGAGTGGCTGGTCATCCCTCAGTTCACTGCCGCGACCGCGAAAGCACCTGGTGACGTATCACGGTGTGTTGGCGCCGGGTGCCAGCCTGCGGCACCGACAACGTTCCTCGGGTCGATGAGGATGGCCAGCAGGACGAGCTCGACGAGGACTGCGCG
>CALCZA010000086.1 GCA_937906475.1 uncultured bacterium | reverse complement strand
AACACCCACAGCACACAGCTCCGCCCACGTGTAGTAGCGCCGAACTGCGCGACGCCACTTACCGGGACGATGCGGCACCCGTGCTACCGGCGGCGCTTCAGACCCCGCAGCAGCTTCATCAGACCGCGCTGCCTCCGGAGCCGCGCAGTCCTCGTCGAGCTCGTCCTGTTGGCCATCCTCATCGACCCGAGGAACGACCCGGTGCCGCAGGCTGGCACCTGGCGCCAACACCCCGTGATACGTCACCAAGTGTCGCCGCGGGCGCGGCACCAAAGCCAGCAACCGCTCAAATCAGATCGATCTCACACCCAAACATGGGATGGAACGGGTGAGTAACCCGAAAACATCGATGCCCAACAACCGCATCAGGTGCATTCGACGGCGCTTTCCAATGCTGTGGCCGAGAGATTTGTCGGCTCCGTGAGGCGGGAGTGCTTGAGCAAGATGATCCTGTTTGGTGATCGCCATCTGCAGCGAGTGCTCTCCAACTACGCCGCTCATTACAACCAAGATCGCCCGCACCAATCGCTGGACAACAACTTGATCCAGCCGCGGCCAGGTGACCCGCCGACCGAAGGCAAGATCGTCGCTGATGAGCGACTCGGCGGACTGCTACGCAGCTACCGCCGGTCGGCCTGACGGCCTGGGTCCTCGTTGACAAGCTGGTTGCCTACCTTGAATCACGGCACCGGTCTGCCTACTCGGCCGAAATCGACAACTGCTTATTGGTCATCGCCGAGTCGGACTGGCCAATTCGACCCGAAACGGCCTCGGCGCAATTTCCGGACACCACGGGCTTGAAGCAACGAATTCAAGCCAAGACCGCGTCTGCGCAGTCTTCGGATACTCCGAACCCTACCTGCCAATCACACCAACGGCCGCACCCGAAACTACCGCTCCCAACGGCATGGGCCCCGAAAGGTCCAACACCACCGCCTGATTGTAGTATCGGGCGGATAGCAGCGCAGCAGCGTTCGGAATCGGCAGGGACCACTCCACCCGGTTATTTGCGCCCAGCATCAACTCACTTACCAGGGGCACAATGTGCGCGGCACAACCAGGCATGCCGACCGAACCAAGCGACAATGGTGCGGGCGATGTTGTCAGCCCTACCGCCATCACAGCCACGTTGTCTGGACAGTTGGTGATGGCCACCGCAAAGACCTGCCCTAAGCGCGGTGTATCGCGCGGCACCAACGACGCAGGCAGCATTGACCCAGCACAACCGCCCGCGAAGGAAGTGTAAGTCGACTCTGCGCCAACGAGCCCAAACGTCATGAGCTCTCCGGCGCTGACCTTGGTGTAGGACTCGCCTGCGCCCAGCGGTGGCACGACAGTAAGGACTACTCCTGCCGTGTCGCCGCCCCAAGCGACGATCTCTCCATCCGACCGTCGCGCGGCCACTTGACGATCTCCGACCGCTACGTCGACGTAGTACACGCCGCGTGGCAATGTCGGCTTGTCGACATTGCCGCTCAAGCCCCAACAATCAATCTCACCATCATCCCGGAGCGCCGCAGCAGATAGCCGCCCCATTGCCACGGCCACATATCGCACGCCGATCGGCGAGGTCGGTACGGCATTCAATCCAGCAGTGATGGACCCCAAGCCCACCAAGACCCCATCGCTTCGCAACAACACGGTGTTCAACCTGCCGGCGGCAATCGCGGTGTAAGAAAGGCCAGGGCCAAGAGCAGGGATCACCGTCTTCCCAAACCCGGGGGCCCCCCACGCAACCGCCGAGCCGTCAGACCGAAGTGCGACCGCATGTTGCTCGCCGATGGCGGCCTTCACGTAGGTGATCCCAGGCGGCAAGTTGGGGACGTTGAGTTGTCCCCAAAAGTTTGTACCCCATGCCACGATCTGGCCGGTGCTGACCAAGCCAAGGGAGAAGTCGAATCCCGTGTGGAGCTCACTGTAGGCCTCACCCGCTCCAAGCACTGGAATGTTGTGCAGTCCGTGGAACGCACTACCCCACGCAGCTCCCGATCCGTCCGATCTCAAGCCAATGGCATGATCCCCCCAGCCGGATACCGAGTTCCACATCTGCGCAGAGGCTAGCTGCGGTAGATCGCCCTGGTAGTAGTGCGTTGCCCCCCAACTCATGACGGTGCCATCCGAGAGCAGTCCGTGGGTCGCAAATGCGCCCGTCGTCAGCTTCGAATAGGTCAGGCCAAGAGGAGGCGAGGGCATCATCGATTGCCCTTCCGAGTTACTGCCCCAAATAACCCAGGCGTTATCACTCCGCTTCGCGACACTGTGCGCGTTGCTAGCCTCCATTGCCACGTAGGAGACGCCGGCAGGAAGCGCCGGAACATTGCACTGGCCCAAGGTGTTTCCGCCAATGCACTCGATAACACCGTCCGACCGCAACAGGACACAGTGCAAACCGCCGCAATCAACATCCACATACGTCACGCCAGGTGGCGCCGTCGGCAACGGCAAAATACCGGCCGGAACATTCCCCCACGCACGAAGAGAACCATCCGAAACACCAGCTAGCGAATAGGCTGGTCCGGCCGAGACCGAGACAAACTGAAGCCCCGGAGCGAGTGTCGGATTCGGGACTTGGGCGATTGCAGGCTGCCCCCAAGCAAGAATGGAGCCGTTTGACAACAAGCACAGCGCATGTAGAGCCCCCGCGTCAATTTGCACAACTTGTTGGCCGGCCGGCATCGCAGGAATCGGGTACTCCGTGAAACTGAAGTAACGACCCCACTGGATCAAACTGCCATCCGAAAGGGTCGCGACCGAAACGGGGCCAACAGAGCATTCCGTGATAGAGAGGCCAACTGGAATCATCGGCAGCGTCGCCTGCTCGTAGCCATCTATTCCACGAGCGAATGAAAATCCGTCTAGCCGACGCTCGACCAGAATGGACTCGCCGGCCCAAACGTCAACGATCGGCATACTGCACACCGCCGTGTCAAATGTGTAGCAACCCCAACCCCTCACGGAACCAAACTGTTGGGCCAGCGCTTGGGGGCCGCACAGCAATGCGGAGACAGCTGCGATCGTGATTCGATTGCTCATAACAGCACCTAGCCAATATGGCTACCAGCTAATAATTAATGCTGGTGAGGCAGAATACGTGAAGGATGCGTTACCGCAAACGCTCTGCGGCAAGAAGACAACATATTGAATGGATATATCCCAGCTACCATTCGGCAATCCAGCCAAACCCCAAAGCGGCTCACGAATCGACTCCCCGTTGCTAACCATTGGCAGAGAGATCACAGTCGAACCGTTGAGCCATAATTCGATACCTGGGAACAATGGGTTAATACTTGGAGATTGAGGCGGCACACCAACTTGCAGTGCACCTACCGAAATAACTCCGCCAGGAATTTGTGGCGGCCGATCGACAAGCACGGACGCGACGGCCCCGGCTTGAGCCTGACCATCGAAGTCAACAAACATGCGCTCTACCTGCGGGACCTGAAGCACATTACCAAACGGCTCAGTTGCGCAGATTGGAGTTGTGCCACCATCACCGGATACCATAGTCCAATTAACCCCAACTAGGTCACCAGTCCCGTCAGTACGCGCCACCCCTGAGGGCAACATATCAACTGTCGTCCGAACGGCATCCACATTCTGGAAGCTAAGCCCCTCGCTAATTCGAGCAATCGCCCCACCCTGCACAGGATAGGTAGCGTTGGGCGTCGGCGCAGAGAACCAAACATTCCCTACGACTGAGATCTGGCCACGCTCGTCGACGGCCAACCCGCCACTCTCTGTCGAGTCAGCCTGGACAAAGAACGCAGGGGAGCTGCTGAATGCACTCTGTATTCCAGCAAAGCGAGCTCCAGGCCGATCAACTCGCTGGTTTGCAGGAGAAGTTGGCGCATCATCAATGATGTAGTCACGAATCAAACTGTACACTCCACTCTCTCGAAAGAGGCTGTACAAGGCAATGCGTGAATCTGACCCTGCCGCGGACCGAGTCCATCCAGAAATGGCTACGTGGTCCGGGTATTCATTCCAAGCAGCGACTCCAGTAGCCCCACTCCCCACGGCTGCAGCCCCGAGGAAGGACCCAAACGAGAATCCGTTATCGAGATCATCACTAGCAACAACAAAGCCCGTCGCTGAACCAGCAAAGGATGTCTGAAATCCCCCCGTTAACCCGCTCGCAAACACAGCGTCACTCGTCGTTCCGACCGCAACAGCAACGCCGCCGTGCCAAATAACGTCCTTGGCAATAGTCGACGAACTCGGCGCTCCAATCACGGTAGATGTCGACAAGTTGAGCAGGGCCAGAGGAAAGTACTCAAACCTGAGAATGACACCCATCTCCCATTGGGCCAACTGGTTCATATTGAACACCGATCCCGCCCAACGTGGGTTGGTCAAGGGGAAATGTGGCCCCGGGGATGATTGGCCTTGCGTTGCACCAACAGTTACAAACTCCGTTTCGTTGATCTCAGAAATGCCCAGCAAGACATCATCGCCGGGACCACCCACGATAGAGTGAAAGTCTCGCATCACAGGAGTTTGCACCATAGGGACCTGCTGATGGGGAGCGTGGACACGCCCAACAATCCCGTCCCACTGACCCGTTGACTGACTCCGCAGTGGAGCGTGATGCACATTCCCCGTCGCGTAGACATCCGTTACCCCCACCAAATTAGGCGTGGGCGCCAGATGAGGAAACAAAGGAGCCATTGTCGTCTGCCCGCTTTGGGAAGGGTCAAGGTAGTTGCCATTCGTCGACGCACCGCAATAGGTCACTATGTCAGTGTCTGTAACGGGGTCGTAGCGGACGGAAACATCCGTGATTGTAGTCGCAGAGAATGCGTCGCGCCCAAAGAACGGATAACTCCACAGGAGCACCCCCCCCGCCATCGTACACGGCGATAAATCCTGCGGGCGGAGAAGCGGAGCTCCATTGCGCGGCCCTATCCGGCGGAGCTGAACCTGAAGATGGCAGAATCGGATCGAATGACGAACCGCAGATGGCTATTCTCGTGTCCGCTTGGGTCGCTGCAGGCCAAACTGATATCGCACGTGCCGTTGCGGACTGACCAACCCCCCCGACGGAGGCAAGCTCCCTCCCAAAGAAGTAAGCTTGCCACTCGATACCATCCAACTCCGATGGGTCGGATTTCTGCAGGACAACAACTTGCTTACTTCCCGTGAAGCCGAACAGCCCGGCCGGGGCCATCACGCCATCACCGGAAAATGTTGACAGCGGCGCCCCGCCGATGATCGTCGTTCCAACTGAGTAAGTGATTCCCGATTGGCCCTGAGCAGATCCTGGCGTCACGACATCTGCCCAGCAGTCAGGCTGAATCCCGTTCAGCCCCGACCAGTCGTGCGTGGAATACGTCACTCTCTGCGCGACCACCGCGCCAGCCCCCATCAAAACCCAACCGATTACCGTTGCAAGTTGCTTCATGATTTTTGATTCCCGCCCTACATCGCGATGTGCGATCTTCCAAGAACGCATGAAGATAGCGGCAGCTTGCAACGATGGCCAGCTCGACATCCTTGTTCCGAATAGCATACACTACGCTGCGCGGTTCCGTGACAGACCGCTTAGCGGCGACAGCATGGGCGCCTCAACGCTGACCTTCCCCGGTTTGGTGGACAAACCGAAGCAGCCAAGCCTCACGGGCGGTCTAGGTCTAGCACGCGCTCATGGGACATAGGAGAAACAAACAGCGGCTCGGACCACCCGAACCCCACCACCCCACAATGACAGACATAGGAGAAACAAACAGCGGCTCGGACCACCCGAACCCCACTCAGCCA
>CALCZA010000085.1 GCA_937906475.1 uncultured bacterium | reverse complement strand
CGCCCCGGCCAACTGCGCCCCGGCCAACCACGCGTTCCATCCCGCGCTCGACGCCTAGCCGCACACGAACTCCGGCGCCGACCTACGTTCCTCGCAGCACAACACCGCGCAACACCACAAGCAGCAATCGCAGCTACCGCCCGTCGACAGATACCAGTCGCAGCAGTAGCTCAACGAACTCGAACAACCGCTACAAGCCGCGCCCGAGCAGTGATGCCAATAGCGGCAATACAATCACCCGCCGCGTCCGCACGCCTTCGACCACGACTCGCAAGCCAAACAACAGCAACACCAACCGCACGACGACGCCTCGCACCCCGCGCACGTCGACGAACCGTTCGAGCAACCGCTACCAACCACGCAAGCTGACACCAGCTGACGAAGCCGCCGCGCGCCATGTCCACGACGTGACCACGCGTAGCGACGCGCCGCGTTCGACGACTCGTTCGACGCCGCGCACGACGACTCGCACGACGACTCGCACGAAACCGATCTCCAACCGCTACATGCCGCGCGATCGCGTTGCCAAGCCGAGCGGGGCACCACGCACCAGCGATGCCCGCAGTGCCAAGCCCGGCGTTCGCACGACGCGAAACACGCCGCGCGCAACACCGCGCACGACGCCGCGCACAACCGTGAACGCCGGCGTTCCCGTCAACGCGCCGGCCGTCATCGGTGTCACGCCCAGGCTCGTACCTCGCCTCGCCTCGCCGCGCCTCGGTGCCGCACACTCAAACGGTCAAATTGGCCGTATGCCCTACGCTGAGTCCAGTTACCGCTGGGGCGTCAACTACCGCAGTAGCTCGCTTTGGTGTGGCTACTGGGGCTACGGCTGCAGCCCCTGCTCGTGGAACCAAAACTACGGCTACAACAACTGGGGCTACAACAACTGTGGCTTCGGCAACTGGGGCTTCGGCAACTGGGGCTTCGACCCGTTCTGCTGGAACGTCGGCGTGCTGTCACCCTACAACGCGTTCCGCAGCAACTACTGGAACAACTGCTACCGCAATAGCTACTGGAGTACGTTTTCGATCCCGAACGCACTGCCGTCGAGCTACTGGTGGTACCCGACGACCAGCTACTGCCCGACCTACCTCAGCGTGCCGAGCAGCGTCGTTGTCGAAGAAGAACTCGAGCCTGTCGACGACAGCTACAGCATCGTCGACACCGCGCGCAGCACCCCAGCAATTGGCGCAAGCGCGGGGGCCAGCGCACCTGCACCAGCGAGCACCGCCGAAGCACTGGCGACTCAATACATCGAACTCGGCGATTTCTACTTCAAGAACGACCGCTTCGATGCAGCAGCCGACGCCTACGCCAAGGCGCGCAACCACGCTCCGAACGACGCCTCGATCCACTTCGTGCTGGCTGATGCCGTGTTCGCCAACGGCGACTACCACTACGCGGCGTTCTTGATCGCCGAAGCCGTTCGCCTCGATCCGGCGATGGTGACTGCTGAGGTCGACAAGCGCACCTTCTACAGTGATAAGAAGCTGTTTGAGACGCAACTTGAAGAGCTGCAGAACTACTGCACGAAGAAGCCATATGACGCCTGGGCGCAGTTGGTCCTGGCCTACAACCTGCGCTTCTCGGATCGCCCGACCCGCTCCATCGCCGCGTTCCGACGGGTGCTCGAGCTAGACAACGGCAACCCGACCGCACGGGCATTCCTCACCGATCTGGTGCCGGCCCTAAGCACCAACCCGGCCCTCAAGAAAGAAGGTGAGGGCAAAGAAGACGCCGACAAGAAGGTCAAGGAAGCGAAGAGCGACCGCTAAGCGCGTCCCTCGATGTCGATCGCGGGGCCCGTCCGCGCTACGCTGCCTTGCAATATGGCACGCAGAATTGACACGTACCTTGAGAGCCTGATCGACGAGGACAAGTTTGCATTTTATGAAGCAGTCCGCGACTTCGGTGACGCGGAAATTGCACCCCACCTACTGGGCTGGGAAAGGGAACACCAATTGGTTCCCGACTCCTGCATCCGCGCGATGGGCGATCTGGGATTATTCGGCCTTCCGATTGCCGAAGAGCACGGTGGCCAGGGCGGCGACCACACCGACCTGTGTTTGATGGGACTGGCGCTCGGCTACCACAGCCAGTCGGTCGCGATCACCCCCGGCGCAGCCATCTCGCTCGGCGCCAAGCCGGTGCAGTTATTCGGCACCGACGAGCAGAAGAAGGCACACCTGCCGGCTCTCGCCAACGGCGAACGCATGTTTGTGTTCGGACTGTCGGAACCGGGTCGTGGCAGTGATGCCGCCAACCCTCAGGTCACCGCCATCAGACAAGGCGACAAGTGGGTCATCAACGGCGAGAAATGCTGGTCGACCAACGCGCGTTGGGCAAGCCATGTCGTCGTGCACGCGCTAACCGCGCCCGACGCCCCCAACGGCAAGCGCTCGACGTGCTTCATCGTACCGATGGACGCTCCTGGCGTGTTCTACCAAGAAATGCAGGGCAAGAAGGTGTGGGAGCAATCCTCCACCGGCTCGATCATGTTCGAGAACGTTGAGGTAGCACATGACCAAATCCTCGGCGCCGAGAACGGCGGCTTCAAGGTCATGGTAACGACGCTCAACGGCGGCCGCCTGTTCATCGCCGCGCTAGCGCTGAGTTCGCTCGCCTTCGCGCTCGACAAGTGCCGCATCTACGCCGAAGAACGCATCCAGTTCGACGAGAAGCCGATCGGTCGCTTCCAACGCGTGCAAGACGTCATCGTCGACATGGACATCGCGCTCGAGCGGGGTCTGACCTGGCTAGCGCACTCCTGCAAGCTGTTCGAAGCTGGCAAGCTGTCACGCGAATCCGCCGCCAAGCTCAAGGTCGACTGCAGCCGTTCGGCTAGCGACCTGGTCAGCCTCGGCATGGAGATTTGCGGCGGCGTCGCATGCTTCGACGAGTTCGGTTTGATCCGCCACCACAACGACCTGTTCGTGACGCGGGTCGGGGAAGGCAGCAACTTCGCGCTGAAGGACCTGATCGTTCGGCCACTGCGCAAGTAGCGCAGTTTCTTGGCTAGGCCGAGCAGAACTCGGCTAGCCGGTCCAGCCCGAGCGTGATCTCTGCCATCGACGTCAGTCGCGCCGATCAGCCTGACAACGCCAACATCCCCGCACATCACCTACTTGCTAGACTTGGCGCCGTGCTTACGAAGCAAAGCCGCAGCCTTGGGCCGACTCGCCTTGATCGCGGCTAAGTCGACGTCCATAACGAGAACCCCGGCGAGGAACTCGATGATGCCCTTTAGCTCCTCGCTCCACTCGCCGGCCGCAGCGTCCAATGGCGTATCGCCCCGATCGTTCTTGGCGTCGATCTCAGCCCCTGCCTCGATCAGCAGCGCCACAATCTCAACTCGCCCGAAGAACGCCGCACCGTGCAAAGGCGTGTTGCCATCGTCGCTCTTGGCGCTGGCGGCAGCCCCCTTCGCCAACAGGAACTTGACGGCATCCAACTGGCCAGCGCTCGCAGCCAGGCCCAACAGCGAGCCGCCATCTTCCTCCGACTTCATGTTGACGGAGTTGCCACGCCGCAGGTGCCGCTGCAAGCGCGCAACGTCACCGTCGCGCGCCGCACCCCAGATCGTGCTGCCCCAACCGCCTTTTGGCATCACGAACGGCTGGCGCGGCTTCTTATCCCAGAGCGGCATGCCAGTCGCGATCTCACCGAGCACCACCTCACGCCGTGCCTCGACGAAATCTCGCAGATCATCCAGCCGATCCGTCATGCGCCTTTGCGTGCCGCCGAGGTGCGGCTCGAGCAAGTCTTCCAAACGGTCGCACTCCGCGAGCAGCGCCTTCTCACTCCAGTGCTGCTTGAGCAACCGCATCATCTCGACCTTGTAGCGATCGCGGCCGTATTGCGTTTGGTAGAGGCGATAGGACAACCGCGCGCCCGTCTTGACCGACATCGGCGCGCCCTCGACTTGCCCTTCCATGCCGTATTCGACGAACGACGCATCGGCACCCCACGGCATGAAGCAGAAGCGGTTGGTCACCGGATGCAGGTAGACGTAGTAGTTGTTCTGCCCACCGGTGTAGCCGTCCCAGATACCGAGCAGACCTTCGAGCGCCCAATACTTGTAGAACGCGTCGAGGTCGACCAGCTTGCCAACCTCTGCCATGAAGTCCGAGTCTTCGGTGTCGGACAGCACCGCGATCAGCTTCTCGATGCGTTTCCTACCGCGCTGCGCATTACCAGCTTTGCGCTCGAAGCCCTTGGCCCATCCCTCTGCGAAGTCGACGGCTGTGCCTTCGAACAGCACGCCCTTCGAAGTGCCAAATCCGCGTTCCAACAATGGCTCGCGCACGGCTTCGATATGCGTGTAGACACCCAGATACTTGCCATTGACGGTAATGCGGGCAAACGACACGCGCGGTGCCGGCACGCCAATCGCGTTCGCCAACTGGTAGGTCAAGAACTGGCTCGCCAGACTCTTGTCCTGCTGGTTGTTGTTAAACGTCAAGTTCGTCCAACCCGCCAGCACACCCCTTTTGTCGGTGTGGTTGAGTTTAATCTTCAACGACGGCCGTGTGTGGCTCAGCGAACCGACAAAGCCCTTCTTGCGGATACCGACCTTCTCAAAGGCCACGCCATCGATGCTGACATCGCCAGTGATGTAGCTGAACGGTTTATCAAACTTGCCCTGCTTGCGCTCGGCGCCGAGAGCGACCTGCAGCGTGCGCGACTGGCGGCACAACGCCTTCCAATCCGCCTTCTTGACGGTGATGTTCACGTCGAGCACACGATCGTTCGGAAACAGATCGTCCTGCTGCCAATCAGCGGCAGCCTTCGGCGACTGGCCGGGGAGCACACCATGAAACGCCGTAATCACAGCAACAAGCAACCATCCTCGTGTCATGCCCAGAGACTAAACGATGGCATCCAAACCAGCGAATCTCTCCCGCCCATGGCACGTCACAAGCTGGCCTAGTGCTGATTCTGCATGCCGTAGTCGAGCACCTGCCCGAGGCACTCGACGAACACTCGGGAGTTATTGCCGCGGAAGATCACATCGCCGGTCACGGTCATGCCAACAACCGAACACCGGTCACCGACAATCAGGTTGCCATCGATGACGGTCACTCCGGGACCGGCTCCCGTCACCTTCGAACGCTTCTGGTCGAGCACGAGGTCGCCGACAAACCGGCCAGCGACAACCTTGGTGGCCGCGGTGACTACGACCTGGGATACCTCGAATGTCTCGCTTGGCGCGAACTGTGACGGCGCGGTTCGCCGCACCGGCGCAATTTCGCCGCTCGGCGCCGACGCGAGTGATGCAGCCGAGCCGCCATCGGATGACGTGCCCACACCCATCCCCGTCGAATCCCCCACGCCGGGCGTAGTGATCGCCACCGACGGGTTGGTGACGTCTGCATTAGAAACCGTCCCGCAGCTGGCACAGATGCCGGACAACGCGATCACGAACAGTTGGGTTTGAATCTTCATATCCTTCCTTCAAGCAATGTCTTGTCATCGCTCTGTCGGAAGAGCGGGGCCTCTTCCGAACGCCTAGTTTCGGCCGCGATCTGCGTGCGACCATGGCAGACGACGAAACCCCTGTGGCACGGGAGGTTGCGAAGCCGACCAGAAACGCGTCGGTGTCTCGAAGCGGGAGAACATGTCACCACCGGCAGTTCCGGTTCGCACTAGCGGTGCAACCGGTGGCTTAGCCGACACGCCCAGAGTCGACAATCTAGGGTGCGATTGCTGGCGTATCCCCGAGTGCGATTTGCGGCGCCAAGCAAACCCCAAAGCCACGCGGCCCGAGCCTGCGGCAAATACCACGGCGCGTTCGCCAACAAGCCGCAAACCGGCTCCCACTGCCACGCCACGACAGCAACCGGATGGGCGCCCACGAAACCGAAGCCAGAGGAAGTCGATAACTCCGCGCCGATGGCCCCAGACGCGGCAGCCCCAGTCCTGATCGTCGCCGGCGCGTTCGGCACAGCAGCCTAGAACCGCGACGGGCAGCCTGTCATTCACGGCGCGGCGCGGCATGCTGTGCGCCATGTCCCGCCCACTGCCCAACCTGACCCGCATCGCGCGGCTCCGTGAGATGTTCCTCGAAGAGCGTCGCGGCAAGCGCGCACTCGACGATTACTGGCGCGATCCAAAGGATGTCGAAGCCTACGACGCGGTGCTCGCCGAGCGCATCGGCTGGAAGTGGAACGCCGCGCTAGCCGAATGCCAGGACCGCGGCTTCGCGCGGGCTGACGAACAAGTCGTGCTCGACTACGGCTGCGGCTCCGGGATCGCGGTACGACGGTTCGCCGAGCACTTTGGGGCCGGCCAAGTGCTGCTCTACGATCGCTCCATGCATGCCATGAACTTCGCAGCCAAGCGCATCGCGCTCGACTTACCGAAGACCAAGGCGCGAGTGCTACCGAGCGTGATTGGCGTGTCTCCAGACGTATTACTAGTCAGTCACGTTCTTGGCGAACTTGACGAAGAAGGCAACGACGAACTATTGGCTCTGATCTCGCGTAGCAAACGCGTCATCATCGTCGAGCCTGGCAACCGCCGCGTCTCGCGCCGTCTGTCTAAGCTGCGCGACGAACTGCTCGACAGCTTCCATGTGCAAGCGCCCTGTCCGCACAGCGGCGCGTGTCCGTCGCTGATCGAACACAACGACTGGTGCCATTTCTTTGCGACGCCGCCGCCGGAAGTGTTCACCGATGGCTATTGGGCGCGGGTGGCACGCGAACTGAACATCGACTTGCGCGCGTTGCCGTATGCGTTCGTGGCGCTGGTCAGCAAGACGGCCGGAATCGAGGTGCCTGAGTTCGACGAAGACGAACGACTACTCGGTCGCGCCGACATCCATAAACAATTCGCGCAGATGCGCTCCTGCACCGAGGAGGGCATCACGATGGTCGAGATCACCAAGCGTCACCATGCCAAGCTTTGGCGGTCGCTAAAGAAGCGGCCAGAACAGATCCGCTTCGCACTGCGTGATCGCGATGCACCGCCAGTAGAGGAAACGCCCGAAGAGGAATAGGTAGATGGTGACGGAGTTGGTTCTGTGCCTGGCACAGAACCTCTTCACGACATGGCATACCAGACGACAGCGGCGATCAGCCCAAGCAGACCCAGCAGCAACCAATTCGGCCCCAAGCGCTGCTTGCTCTCGTTGTCCTGGTAGTACCACGCCATCGCCGAGTCAGGATTCTCCTGCGCTTGCTGTATCTCCTGCGCGATTTCGGCGAGCGGCACCTCCCCCTCCTCGCCGAGTTCGGCGTTGAGGACCTCGATCGCCCGGTCCAACTCCGACGCGAACACCATCACGAACGTTCGCAAGTCCTGCCGCCGGAACCCGCGCGCTCCCCGCGCCTGCGGATAGGGCTCCGCGTTGGCAAGCGCAATAATTCCCGCCCGCCGTAGCTTGGCGGCCAAGGCGCTGGCCTCCGACGCAGTGCCCGTCTGCGCCAACTCGGCGAAGTGCTGGTTGATGTCTTCGGGGCCGTAGTCGGCCGCATCGCTGGACAGATACCGATCGTCGGGGTCCAAATCGTCGGGGTTAAAACTGCGCACGCGTTCGCCAGTATGCCAGAGAAACGGCGCTCGCCGCTCGAGGTGCCGCGCCAAGATTCGGTGCGCGAGCCGTTCGGGCCCCGTTCCGCACAGATGCGACGTCAGAAAAGAACGTGTCAGTAAAACTGACGACTAAGGAGACCACCGTAGTTCTTCGGGCCCGGCTCTGCTGCCGGACCTGACAGCGGTCCGAAACCGACCGGAACCCGCTACCAGAGCATGATAGGCCCAGTTCGAGTCTTCTTGCCGTATTGGCAAACAGCGCCACAATCCGCAAGCGGATCGCCCATATTGGCGGCCTCAGATCGCCCGGATCCGGCCGCTGAGAGACAGTTCCTACCCCCGAGAGCCTTGACAGTTGTTCCCCGTCGCCCCTAACAAGGCCACTCGGTCCAACCGAAATCGCATGGCCAAGAAGAACGAAGGTACCCCTGTTGTGATTGTCGAGTCGCCCGCCAAGGCGCGCACGATCGGCAAATACCTCGGCTCTAACTACCGTATTGAGGCGAGTATAGGTCACATTCGCGACCTGCCAAGCACCGCCAGTGAGGTGCCGGCCAAGCTCAAGGGCGAGAAGTGGGCCAAGCTCGGCATCAACGTCGAAGAGGAGTTCAAAGCCCTCTACGTCGTGCCAGCAGCGAAGAAGGAGCACCTGAAAAAGCTCCGGGACATGGTCAAGGACGCGTCCTGCCTGTACCTCGCGACAGATGAAGACCGTGAAGGAGAGTCCATTTCGTGGCATCTGCTCGAAGAGTTGAAGCCCAAGTGCCCGACCAAGCGCTTGGTCTTCCACGAGATCACCAAGACGGCGATCTTCAAGGCACTCGAGTCGCCGCGTGAGATCGACATGGACCTGGTCGAGGCGCAAGAGACGCGCCGCCTGGTCGACCGCCTCTACGGCTACACGGTCTCGCCGCTGCTGTGGAAGAAGATCAAGCCGAAGCTCAGTGCCGGCCGCGTGCAGAGTGTCGCGGTACGCGTCATCGTCGAGCGCGAGCGCGAGCGCATGCGCTTCAAGCCGGCCGACTACTGGAGCCTTGAGGTCACGTTCGCCGGCGAAAGTAGCTCTGCACCTGGCGAAGCGATTCCGTTCCCAGCCAACCTGCACACCGTCAATGGCAAGCGCGTTGCGTCCGGTCGCGACTTTGAGCAAGAAACTGGCGAGCTGAAGGACGGCGGCAAGCTGCCCGGCGGAGGCGTTGTTGCAGCGCTCAACGAAGCGACCACGACAGCGCTGGCTGCCGAGCTGAAAGGCCAGAAGGGCAATGTCACCAAGGTCGACCAGAAGCCCTACACCGAACGACCGCAACCGCCGTTCACAACGTCGACGCTGCAGCAGGAGGCCGCACGCAAGCTGCGTTTCGCCGCGCAGCGCACGATGCGCGCCGCCCAGCGCCTCTACGAGAACGGTTTCATCACCTACATGAGAACGGACTCAACCACGTTGAGTTCGCAAGCAGTTGATGCAGCACGTTCGCTGATCGGCAAGGAGTTCGGCACCGAATACCTGCCGAGTAAGCCGCGCACCTACGCCACCAAGGTCAAGAACGCGCAGGAAGCACACGAAGCGATTCGCCCCGCGGGTGAAGCGTTCACGCATCCGAACGATCTGTCGGCCGAGATGGGCGTCGATGAGCGCAAGCTCTACGAACTGATCTGGCGCCGCACGGTGGCCAGCCAGATGCGGGATGCCAGTGGCCAACGCACGACCATGACCTTGATCATGAAGACGAAGGACCACGGCGACGCGCGCTTCACCGCGACCGGCCGTACCGTCGACTTCGCCGGTTACCGCCTCGCCTACGTCGAAGACCTGGACGACACCGATGCCGAAGCCGCCAAGGCCGACGCCGAGCGCGTGCTGCCCAACCTGAAGGAAGGCGAAAAGGCCGACGCGCAGGAACTGAAGGCGTCCGGCCACACGACCCAACCACCAGGCCGCATTACGGAAGCTGGCCTGATCAAAGAACTGGAAGCGCGCGGCATCGGCCGTCCGTCGACCTACGCGTCGATCATCGAGACGATCGTGCGCCGCAACTACTGTTGGAAGAAGGGCTCGGCCTTGGTGCCGACCTTCACTGCATTCGCCGTCGTCGATCTGCTCGCGCAGTATCTCGGTTGGCTCGTCGACTACACGTTCACCGCGCAGATGGAGAACGACCTCGACGAAATCAGTAACGGCCGCGCCAGCCGCACCGACTACCTGCGCAACTTCTTCCTCGGTAGTGATGCAAAAGACGGGACTTCGCCCGGCCTACAAGACCAGATCACGAACGTTCAGGACGACATCGACCCGCGCAAGATCTGCTCAATCCCGGTAGGCAACAACGAAGAGGGCGAACTCGTCGAAGTGCGCGTCGGCCGCTACGGCCCGTTCTTGTCATGTGGTGACAAGACCGCGCCGGTACCAGACGAAACACCTCCAGACGAGATGACGCTTGAGCGCGCGCTCGAACTGATCGCAAAGGGAGCCGAAGGTCCAAAGGAACTCGGCGACGATCCAGATTCGGGCATGAAGGTCTACCTCAAGGTTGGCCGCTTCGGCCCCTACTTCCAACTCGGCGAGACGCCCGAGCAAGTGAAGGGCAAGAAGACCAAGAAAGAGGACATGCCAAAGATGGCATCGTTGCTCACCGGCATGGAAGTCGAGACGGTGACCCTCGCCGATGGCCTCGCCGTGCTGTCGTTGCCGCGCACCGTCGGCGTTGGCAAGCCACCGCTCGCCGAAGAGCCGGAAGAACTGCCGCTGCTAGCCGCCAACGGTCGCTACGGCCCGTACCTCAAGTGGGGCAAGGACACGCGCAGCATCCCCGCTGGTGGTTCGCCCTTGACGTTCACGATGGAAGAAGCGCTGAAGCTCTACGCAGAGCCCAAGCAACGTGGCCGTTCGCAGCCGAAGATCCTCAAGGAACTCGGCGAGCACCCGGACTCGAAGGCGCCCATCAAGCTGCACGAAGGTCGCTTCGGCCCCTATGTGACCGATGGCACAACCAACGCGTCGGTGCCGAAGGGCGAAGACGCCAACGAACTATCGCTGGTTCGCGCGCTAGAACTGATTGAAGTTCGCGCCGCGAAGGGCCCGGCCAAGAAGAAGAAAAAGAAGGCCGCTAAGAAGAAGACCGCGAAGAAGGCTGCCAAAAAGGCGCCAGCCAAGAAGGCCAGCAAGAAGGCTGCCAAAAAGGTCGCCAAGAAAGTCGCCGCCAAGAAGAGCAGCGACGACGGCGACGAATAGCGCGCGGCATCAATTCTTCAGACAGGCCGTGAAGAACTGCAGCAAGCGTTGTCGCGCGGCGTTGCTGGAAGTCGCAATCGCGTGGCCACGAACAGGCACTTCCAAGAACGCCTTCGGGTCCCCTGCCGCGCCATACAACGCGCGACCTTGGCTGATTGGCACGACCGGATCCTCGGGACTGTGAAAGCAAAGGACCGGCGTCGGCGCAATGTTCGCAATCGCATCGGCCGGGCTGTGGCTGTTTGACAACAACAACCATGCAAGCGGATAGGTCAAGAACGTGCCGCCAAGCACTTCGTTGCCCATCGAGATGTAGTGCCCGAACGTGCTGTCCAGTGCGACGCCACGCACCTTGATGCCACTCTCGCCGAGCGCCGCCGTCGCGCACGCTCCACCAAGACTCTGCGCGAACACCACGATGCGATCCGTATCGACATCATCACGGCTGCGCACGTATTCGAGCGCTGCGATCGAGTCCTCGTGCAACCCCCGACGCGACGGACTGCCTTCCGACTTGCCGTAGCCTCGATAGTCGAAGGCGAACACGTCGAAGCCATGCGCTGGCAACCAGTCGGCATACGAGATGTGGCTCGTCAGGTTCTGCGCGTTGCCATGGAAGTAGACGACCGTGCCCTTCGGCTTGCCCAGCGCCCGCAAGAACCAAGCATTCAATTTCGTGCCGTCCTTACTCGCGAACGTCAGTTCTTCGGCGCCCGCGATCGCCCCTACCGCGCGGTAGGGATACGAATCCGGGTGATAAAACAAGCTGTTGCAACCCTGCATGCTCGCCAGCGTGAGCAACGACGCCAGGCCTGCCAGACGACGCAGGCGTCGCACCCTGGTCACCCGCGCCTTCGGCTTGCAGTCAGCACTCCATTCGACCATGCAAACCACCGTATCCACACTTTGCCCACCCAGGAACCCACCCCAACCCTTGCGTGCAGCCAATCTTCGCCCATGATCCGCCCATGCCGTCCGTCGAGACCCCCGACGTCAACTCCATCGACCCCACCCTCGATCTGTTCGCCGAAATCGATCGCCTCCGCAAGGAGAAGAAAGCGGTCATCCTGGCGCACTACTACCAGGATCCAGACATCCAGGACATTGCCGACCACCTCGGTGATTCGTTGGACCTGGCCAAGCGGGCGCGCGATGCGAAGGAAGCCGAAGTCATCCTGTTCTGCGGGGTGCACTTCATGGCGGAGACCGCCAAAATCCTGAACCCTGGCAAGACGGTAATCCTGCCCGACCTCGATGCGGGTTGTTCGCTAGCCGAGCAATGCCCGCCGGATCAACTGCGCGCGTGGAAGGCGGGTCACCCCGACCACTTCGTCGTGATGTACATCAACTGCTCTGCCGGCACCAAGGCCGAGAGCGACATGATCTGCACGTCGTCGAACGCCGAGACGATCATCAACTCGATTCCGAAAGACCGCCCGATCTTGTTTGGTCCGGACAAGAACCTCGGTGCATTCTTGATCAAGAAGACCGGCCGCGACATGGACCTGTGGCCGGGCGCGTGCATGGTGCACGAGACGTTCAGCTCACAGAAGATCATCAAGCTGAAGGCGAAGCATCCGGGCGCGCAGTTCATCGCGCATCCCGAGTGCGAAGATCACGTGCTATTGCTCGCCGATTTCGTTGGCTCGACGTCGAAGTTGCTGCAATACGTGCAGGAAGACGCCGGCAAGCAGTACATCGTCGGCACCGAGACTGGCATCCTGCACACGATGAAGAAGCATGCGCCGGCGAAGGAACTAATCCCGGTTCCTTACGAAGACCGTACCGCAGCATGCCAAGGCTGCAACAGTTGCCCGCACATGAAGCTCAACACAACCGAGAAGATCTACCTCGCGTTGCGCGACCTGAAACCGCAAATCAACATGCCCGAAGAACTGCGTAAGCGTGCGCGCCTGCCACTCGACCGCATGCTGGCGATCAGCTAATGGCAGCTAGCAAGGGAATGCCGCTGCTGGCGGCCGTCGCGGCCATCATGGTGGTTTCTTACACCGTGTTCCGCCTGAACTACGCGGCGAACAACTTGCCCTATGACCCAGGTGACCCGCTGCCAGCGGTCGAGGTCACCGGATCATCACCGGAACAACTCACCCCACTGATTCGGAATGCCATTCTGTCTCGCCACTCCGTGCGGGTCACTCCACCCAGCGAGACGGCCGAAGCAACGCTGCTCGAAGTGTGGCCGCTGCGAGGGCTCGAACTCGAGCGCGCCATCCTACGGCTAGACGAACGCATCGTCAGCGCTCGCCAGCAACCCGCCAGTGACCGCGACGCCGACTCTCGCGAACAGTTCGCAGTGCTCGTAGCGGCTCGCGAACTCGTCGAACAAGACCGGGCATTCGTCATCGAAGCCGGTATGCCGACGGCGGTGCCTGGTTGGCACGCGAAGTTGCTACCACTGTTTCAGACCAAGAATCGGAACCGCGTGCTCTACATCCCGATCAACGATGCCGAATTCGAGTTCCTGCGCACAGCGCGAACGGCGGATCCGAAGACGTTTGATCCGCGGTAGGCCGCGCGGGCCCATCCAGAGACTCCCGATTCAAAGGCAGGCCAAACGCTCGCAGGCGTGACCAAGTGGATCAGCGCGAAGCCAAAACAGCTCCCGCAAGCAACCTCTGGTCCGGCACCGCGGTGACCTCCATGACGCTGGGCCCGGCACAAGCGATTGGTGTCATGAGCCTAAGATCCCTCGCCAACTGCCAACTGCTGATCGACCAACGAGACCGGCAATCGGCACCAAAGTCGCAGTGACGCGAGGGCCCTTGGGTGGCACACTGCATCCTGCATGGCCAACCAAAGCGGACTCGACCCTCTCGGTGACGAACTTCGTTCGGCGCGTTCGGCAAAGCCGTGCGTGCTCGTCATCTTCGGTGCGACCGGGGACTTGACCAAACGCAAGCTCGTGCCATCGCTAATGGGCCTGAGCAAGGACGGCTTGCTGCCGGCTGGCTTTGCGGTGGTTGGATTTGCGCGCAGGCCATGGACTGACGCATCGTTTCGCGAAGTGCTGAGCGAAGGCGTCGAATCGTTTGGCCGCCCCGAAACCACCGAGTATTTCGAACAGCATCGCGACGCATTCAGTTACCACCAGTCGGACTTCAGCAACGAAAGCGGCTACGCGTCGTTAAAAGAAAAGCTCGAGCAAATCGACGCGGCACGCGGCACGGCCGGCAACCGCATCTTCTATCTGGCGACGCCGCCAAGCGCGTATTCGAACATCCTCGACAACCTCGCCAAAGCTGGACTGTCCACCGAAGCCAACGGCACCTTCGCGCGCGTCATCGTGGAGAAACCGTTCGGCCGCGATCTGACAACGGCCACGGACCTCAACAACCAGGTCAGCGCCGCGTTCCACGAACGCCAAGTGTTCCGCATCGACCATTATCTCGGCAAGGAGACGGTCCAGAACATCCTCGCGCTGCGTTTCGCCAACGGCATCTTCGAGCCACTGTGGAATGAGAAGTTTGTCGACCACGTGCAGATCACCGTCGCCGAGTCGATTGGTGTCGGTTCGCGCGGCGGCTACTTCGAAGAATCCGGCGTCATCCGCGACATGATCCAAAACCACCTGATGCAGGTGATGACGCTGGTCGCGATGGAACCGCCTGCCGCAATGACGGCCGACGCAGTGCGCGATGAGAAGGTCAAGGTGTTGAAAGCCATCCGCACGTTCGAGCCGGACCAGGTCGAACGCGACACAGTGCGCGCGCAATACACCGGTGGTTCGTTCGGCGGCAAAGACGTCAACGGCTACAAGCAAGAAGAAGGTGTCCCGCAAGAGTCGGTGACCGAAACCTACGCAGCGGTGAAGCTGCAGATCGACAACTGGCGCTGGTCGCGCACGCCGTTCTTCCTGCGCTCCGCGAAGCGTATGCCGCGCCGCGTAACCGAGGTTGCGATCCAGTTCAAGCAACCGCCACACATGCTCTACGACGGCGCGCAGACGCAACCCAACATGCTGCTGTTGCGCATCCAGCCGGATGAAGGCGTCGCAATGCGATTCGGTGCCAAGGTGCCGGGGCCGGACATGCGCATTCGCGACGTGCGCATGGACTTCCGCTACGGCACTGCGTTTGGCGGCGAGACCGCCGACGCCTACGAACGACTGCTGCTCGATGCGATGCTCGGCGATGGCACCTTGTTTGCGCGTTCAGACGAAGTCGAAGAGGCGTGGCGCATCGTTGACTCAATCATCGCCGGCTGGAAGCAGTCGAGCAAACCTCCTGAAGGCTACGTCGCAGGCACATGGGGACCGCAACTCGGCGAGGACCTGTTAGGCGAAGACCGCACCTGGAGGCGCCCGTGAGCGGTCCGACGTTTGACCGCACGGCAAAGCAGATGGCGAGTTGGACCGAACTGCCCTCGGCGCTGCACAGCCTCTGGGACACGTGCATGCAGAACCAAGGAGGCACCGATGTCGCTCGCGCGCTGACTCTGAACGTGCTGGCAATCGCGGATGCCAACGACGAGGCAAGCCTGCGCGACATCACCGAGCAGTTGCAGCGACACATGCCGTGCCGTGCGTTCTTGTTGCTGCTCGATGAATCCGCCGATGCGGAGAACGCCGAACTACTGGCGACGACAAGGTGCCACGGCCCCATCCGCGACATCGTGCTCGAGCAAATCGTGCTGCGCTTGCGCAATCAAGACCTCGCCCGCGTGCCTGGCCTGCTGCGGCCACTGATCCTCGACGACCTGCCGAGCCACCTGTTCTGGTCGATGGCGTGGCCAGGTAACGAGCAATCGTTCGACACCCTCGCGCGCCTTTGCCAACACGTGATCGTCGACTCGGCACGCTTCGGCAACCCGGCGCGTGAACTGCCAATCGTCAAGCAACGCCAAGCACGTGCCGACCGCGTAACGGACCTCAGTTGGCTGCGCGTGCAACCATGGCGGCGCGCGCTCGCGGAAGCGTTCGGACGGCTGGACTGGCAACCCAACACGCCGGTCAAGGGCGTCATCCGCCACGGCAAGAACGCGCGCGCCACCTCGATGCTGCTAGCGGATTGGCTACACGAGCGACTCGCCGCTTCGATCGCAATGGAACCAGATGGCAACCACGACTCGATCGGGCCCGATCATGTGTCGCTGCAAGTCGCGCTCGCCAGCGGCAGCATCGAGATCGTCATCGACCTTGACGGCGACAAGATGGTCACTCACGTAACTACGCAATCGCACTGCTACCTGCCGTTTCGCTCGGCAGCGCTGCGCGGCAACGACGCCAAACTGATCTCGATGGCAATCGACGCTAGTTAGCTGGACCAACTAGCGCAGCCAGCTAGAGCATCCAAACTGAGTCGAGCCCTGGCAGTCAGGGTTTGCAACCCGACCACTCGACAGCGCAACAGTTCGGACTAGTCGTCCCCACCGGGCAGGACCGGACTGATACCCTCAGGCATGCCGCCCTTCGCAGGCTTCTCATGCACCTGATTGGACGGGATACTGTGATCCAACTTGATCGGGTGTGGGAACCAGCCAACAACCAGGATCATCGCGATGAAGCCGAGCACGTAGCCGACGGCGACGTGCCAGCCTTGCACGATCCAGAGCTTGACCGACTTGGCTTCGGTGAACAGACCGGCAATCGCGACGCCGGCGGACGAACCGAACCAAAGCATCGAGCCACCGTAGCCAACCGCGTAAGCGAGCACGCCCCAGTCGTAACCATCCTGGGCAATCGCCAATTTAATCAACGGGATGTTGTCGAAGAACGCAGAGACGAAGCCAAGGCCGAGTGCCGACCACTGCGAAGGGTCGGGCAGGTTTTCGACCGGCATCATCGATGCGGCCGTCACCAGGCAGACCAAAAACACCATGCCGTGTGCCGCGTGCGGCAGCACCTTCCAATTGGCTCGGCTGACAAACGTGCCGATCAGGATTGCGGCCCAGACACCAGCGGCTGGAAAGTCCCACTTCACGTTCGCGGTGATCGCACCAACAATGATCAAGCCGACCACGAGCAGCATCATCTTCTTGACCGGTGGCGTCTTCTCTGTGGGCTTCACGAGCGGTTGCAAACCGTTCTGCTGCGCCGCCGCGAAGTAGCCGAAGAACGCGATCGAAACCGCCGCACCGATGAAGGCCTCAAACATCCAGAACGGCGAGGCGCCTTCGATCCACATCATCGTGGTCGTGGTATCGCCGATCACCGAACCAGCACCGCCGGCATTGGACGCCGCCACCATCGCGGCGAGGTATCCGATGTGCACCTTGCGGCGGAACAACGTGATCGCGGCAGCACCGCCGATCAGGGCCGCGGCAATGTTGTCGAGCAAAGCCGACAGCACCGCGATCAACACCAGCAGTGCGAATGCGCCCTTCTTGCCACCCGGCAGCAGCTCGGTCAGCTTCTCCGGCATGCCACTTCGTTCGAAGTAGTCAGCCAGGACCGCGAAGCCCAGCAACAGCCCACCAAGGTTCACCAGGATCTGCCACTCACCGTGGTGATGCTCGTTGCCGATGAAGTGCGCGTGCAGCGTGAAGTCGCCGTCCATCGTCAGCTTCACCAACAGAACTGCCACCAAACCAGACAGCGAGATCTGGAGCGCGAACTTATGAAACCGCGCGATGCCCAGAAGGGTCGCGGCGAACAAACCGAACAGGATAATATCGATCAACGCGTTAACAAATGAGGGGTGCCCAAGGAGCTAAAGATGGTGCCGTAAGTTGACGTGTGGGCCAACAGTAGCTCTGACAAAGGGGATCAGATTCAGGCACAAACGGACTGGAGATCGTTGCTGATTGCCGGATGCATACTAGGCACACACATGTCGCCATGACCAGGAGCGATCCAAGCAGTCGGTTGCCTGACCTGCTTGAGCACTGCCGGCGGCCGAGATGCCTGCATCCCTGGCGAGTAAACCCGCAAGGCGAAACGAGGCCCAACCGGCCAAAGCCGCAATCACTATAGGCTCGCCCGGGCTACTGGGTGTACAGGCAAGGAGGCTGTGTCCGACCTGCGCCAGGCGCTCGGGGACATCACCGAAAGCGAGTGAGCAGCGGCGAAGGGTCCCGACAAGCAACTAGCCCTAGCCGCTACTTCGTCGTGAACTCAATCCAGACCAGGCGGTGGTCGGAAACTTCCGCGAGTCGCAAGCTGGGCTCGTGTGACTTGGGCCAGTTCACGCCAGCGGCCAGCACATTCAGGCTCTTCGATGGCAACAAGTAGTCGACGCGCAGGTTGCCGGGCCCCTGCCCGACTTTGTCTCCAAAGTCGCCGGTATCTAGGCCAGGATCCCCCTGCTGCGACATGTTGACGCCAAACTGCTTCACCTTTTGTTCCACACCACCAAGGCTGCGCGGTTCAGCATCTTGCACTCGCGCGTGACCGATCAACGCCTGGATCGCACCGCGCCGCGAATCACCGTCGATCGGATCACAATTGAGATCCCCCATCACGACGAACCGCTCCTCGGCAGCGAGTCCACCACTGGCACCGGCATCGTCGACAATCCAACTGGCCTTGCCGTCAGTCAGGTAATCGACCCAGAACCGGATCTCATCGTGGTTGCGGCAGCCGTTGCGATCCTCCGGGCCATCGAACGAAGGCGGCGTCGGATGGCTGCATAGCGCGTGCAACACAAACCCATTTTTGACCGAGCCGATGCCAATCGGCACGTCCCAGTGACTCTTCGACGACAGCCGGAGATGCTGCCACACATCGTCCGAGTAGTAGCCCTCGGGCCGCAACGCATCCGGCATCGCACTCCACTTGAGCTTTTGGAACGTGCGCACGCGATCCGTCAAGATCGGGTAGCGCGACAACACCGCCATTCCATACTGACCAGGGAAAGCCCCGAAACCGAAGGCATCTTGCGGCCCTTCGACCTTGCCGTCGCCGTCCAGGTCCTTGCCGGACGGCTCACCAGTATTGACGGCGCCGCAATAGGAGAACGCGAAGTCGATCGCTTCGGCACCATTCTGCGATACCGCGAGATACTCGCGCGCAAACACCTCAGCGGCGGCCGCAGCCTCATCACGGTCCAACTCATTGAGCAGGATCACATCGATCTGATGGCGCTGAATAATCTCGGCCAACTGCTTCGCCGACTTGCTCTGCCCACCACGCAACTCGGCCAGCAACTCGCCGGGCGCCTTGCGGTTCAGTGCCAAATTAAACGTCGCGATCCGCACCGTCGGGACTTCGACATCGCGGTTTGCTAGGTAGTAGATGAACGGCACGCTCAGCCCCATGCAGAGGATGGCAAGTAACGTGTAGTTGGGCTTCATTCGTTTGCAGGGGTCGGTTCGGTCGCTGCTGGTTCGGCGAACATCGCCGCCGCATCTAGCAGACGTAGTTGTGGTCCAATCACGACGACGGTGTCGCCGACTTCGAGTACCGTATCTTGATCAATCACGGTCAGGTTCTTGTCGCCGCGACGAACGGCAACGACGGTGCAGCCAGTGTGACGACGAACCGCAGCGTCCTTGAGGGATTGGCCTGCGACAGGCGCGCCGACACCGACACGGCGCACAGCGAACCCCAGACCCGGCACGAACTCAGCGATCTCACTGGCTTCGGCGGGCGCCACCATCGACGTGCGTTGCACGCAGCCGGCCTCCACCCGCACTGCCTTGACGCGACGCCCAATCTCATCATCGGCAACCAAAAAACGGCGCAGCACGCGCACCATGATTTCGATCGACGCCTCAAGCTCTTGCGGCACCACTTCGTGGGCACCACTTCGCTGCAACGACGCCACGTCGTTGTTGAACTGAGCGCGCGCAAGAATGTGAGCCTGTGGTGCGTTCTGACTAACGAGTTGGGCGATCCGCCGCGTTGCCGACGAATCGTTAATCGCCAGCACCACTAGCTGGGCACGCGCTAAGCCCAGACTGTTGAGCACCGTGATGCGGGTCGCGTCGGCGAGCACAATCGGCACGCCTCGCAAGCGCTCCGTGCGCACGGTCGCCGCATTCATCTCGGCGATGACATACGGGATGCCAGCGGCCTTCAAGCCGGCAGCCACGGTTCGACCGGTCGGCCCATAGCCGACCAGGATCGCGTGATTGCTACGCTCGCCGTCGCTCGCGGCCGCGTTGACGCGACCAGCACTGTGCATGCCACTGTTGCGGGCGCGCAACGCGAGCCGATGCCCAAGGGCATACAACAGGGGAGTCGCCGCGATCGAAACCACGGCAGCCACAACAAACAGCGCCTCGGCCGATTCTGGCAACAAGCTGGAATCCTGGCCGAGTTGGACCAGGACAAACGAGAACTCGCCTACCTGCGCCAACGTCAACGCCGCGCGAATCCGCACCCAGAATGGCTGCCCCAACATGCGCGCAGCCACGATGATGATCAGCGCCTTGCCGCCAACGACCGCGCAGACGATCGCCGCCACCGCACCGGGCGCATTCGCAATGGTCGCCCAATCGAACAGCATCCCGATCGACACAAAGAACAGACTGGCGAAGGCGTCGCGGAACGGCTCGGTCTCCGCAGCAGCCTGGCTGTGATGATCGGAATCCGCGAGCAGGATGCCGGCCAGGAACGCGCCCAAGGCCAGCGACATGCCGAGGTGCGCGGTGACAACCGCAAGACCGAGACACCAGGTTGCCAAGAACAAGACGAACAGTTCGCGACTGCGCGTGCCGCAAACCAAGGACACGAGCGGCTTCACCAGCAACTTGGCCACGACTACAACGAGCGCAAGTATCCCAAAGTTGAGCAGCGCCATTATCGGGGCGGGCAACCCGTCCATGATCGACGCAGACGTTCCAGACCCCGGCACGAGTTGTGGACCGTTCATGCTACCGAGCAACGGAATCAACAGGATCATCGGCACGACGGCCAAGTCTTGCGCGACCGCGATGCCGAGCACGGTGCGGCCGTGCGGCGCGCTAAGTTCACCGTGATCGATCAGCATCTTGGTCGCGGCAGCGGTGCTCGACAGGCTCAGCAGGAAGCCCAAAAACACCGCCGACGGCCAACTCATGCCGATCAGCGCACAAGCCAAGGTTGTCACCACTACCGTACCGAGGATCTGCACACAGCCCCCCCACACGATGGCGCGCCGGAGACGACCCAATTGACTCAGCGGCACTTCGAGTCCAACCGCAAACAGCATCACGACGATGCCGACTTCGGCCAACTCGCGAACCATCTCTTCGTGCTGAACGAGGCCGATGGCATGCGGGCCAACGACGACCCCCGCGACCAGGAAGCCGACGATCGACGGCAACCGTAAGCGATGGAACGTGACCGCCACGGCAACGCACAGAGCGAACAACAGCGCCAGTTCGAGCAGGACCTGTTCGAGCACGACCACGGTGGTACCCGAGGCGGCCGACAACAAAAAGCCTCGAGTCTGGTCTCGGCGCGGGATCGCTTAATCCGCGCTGGCATCGCCGGCTACAAACCACCAACAGACCCCGCCGAAGGGCATAGCCACGCCAACGTTATTCTTCGGGCCACCTTCTGCCGGGGAAATAATCGGGCACGCATTGACTGCGCCCGGACTCACCGACCTTCGAATCTCATCTTGCTGACTTTCACCATGAGTAGCCAACTCTTCGCACTGGCCGGGACGGCCCGGTTCGCCGCCGCTGCCTCGGCCCAACTGGTCGCCAAGCACAACAACGTGCTAGTCGGCTAAGTCGATCCGAGCTGCGTCAGCAACGACTAGTGCCTCAGCGTAATAACCAACGGGCAAATGATGCTCCATGCAGTCGTCAGCCTCTGCGCCAACCCGCTCATCCTGGCGTGGACCGGGTCGCGTTTCTGGCTAGATTCGGACTGGACTTGATCCGGCAATGCCTGCCGTGGACAGTTCCCAGCGAATGAACACCACCTTTCTGAAGAAGCTCGGCATCAACAAAATCCACAGTGGCGCCTTCGACGGCAGCTGGCGCAAGACCAAGGGCGAAGTCCTTGAGGTGCGCTCGCCGGTCGATGGCAAGGTTTGCGGCAAGGTCCGCATGGCCACGACCGCTGACTACAAAGCTATCAGCAAGAAGGCCCACGAGACCTTCCTGCGCTGGCGCGAACTGCCCGCCCCACAGCGCGGTGAATACGTTCGCCAGATCGGCAACGCATTCCGCGAGCACAAAGAGTTGCTCGGCAAGCTGGTCACGCTCGAAGCTGGCAAGATTGTTCAGGAAGGCCTCGGCGAAGTGCAGGAGTGCATCGACATCGCCGACTTCGCGGTTGGCCTGTCACGCCAGCTCTACGGGCTGACGATCCAGAGTGAGCGCCCCCAACACCACATGCGCGAGACCTGGCAGCCGCTCGGCACCGTCGGCATCATCTCGGCGTTCAACTTCCCGGTCGCTGTCTGGGCCTGGAACTCGATGCTCGCGCTCGTCTGCGGCGACGCCTCCATCTGGAAGCCGTCGCTGAAGTCACCACTGACCGCGATCGCGATGGTCAACATCGCGGCCAAGGTGCTCGGCAAGGAATGGGCGCCGCTGGTCAGCTGTGTCATCGGCCCGGACCTGACTGTTGGCAGTGCGCTGCTCGACGACCCAAAGGTCCCGCTGATCTCGGCCACCGGCAGTACCCGCATGGGTCGCATCGTCGGCCCGCGCGTCGCCCAACGCTTCGGTCGTTCGCTGCTCGAACTCGGCGGCAACAACGCGATGATCATCATGGAAGACGCCGACATCGACCTTGCCGTTCGCGGCATCGTCTTCGGCGCGGTCGGCACCGCTGGCCAACGCTGCACGACGACCCGTCGCGTGCTCGTGCACCACAAGATCGCCGACAAACTGCAAGCTCGTCTGGTCAAGGCCTACAAGACCTGCAAGATCGGCAACCCGTTCGACGCGAAGACTCTGGTCGGCCCGCTCGTCGATGAAGACTCCGCACTCGCATTCCAAAAAGCGATCGCCGAAGCCAAGAAGCAAGGCGCCAAGGTCGTGCAAGGCGGCAAGCGCGCTCGCGTCGGCGCAGCGATCCAAGGTGGCGCCTACGTGCAACCGACGATCATCCGTTGCCCGAAGACGCTGCCGATCTGCAAGGAAGAGACCTTCGCGCCGATCCTCTACATCATTCCGATTCGTTCGCTCGACCAAGCGATTGAATGCAACAACGATGTGCCGCAAGGCTTGAGCAGCGCGATCTTCACCAGCAACGTTCGCTCAGCAGAACGCTTCGCCTCCGCTTCCGGCAGTGACTGCGGCATCGCGAACATCAATATCGGCACCAGTGGCGCCGAGATTGGTGGCGCGTTCGGCGGCGAGAAGGAAACCGGCGGTGGCCGCGAATCCGGTTCGGACGCCTGGAAGATCTACATGCGCCGCCAGACGACCACGGTCAACTGGGGCACAAGCCTGCCACTGGCGCAGGGCATCACGTTCGGTTCGTAGGCGACCTCGCCTCGAACCGAAGGTCGCCAACGCGCGGCCACAACAACCTCGCAGCGCGCCACACGGCAGGTCAGCCTAACGCGCCGAGGTTCCCGCCCCGGCACCCGCGAACCCGAATGCCGCCACCGGGTTGTGGCGATCTCGCGGGAACCGCTGGAGGCGATTACTACTGCACGTAGGTAGAGTCCTAAGTGGCTTGGGCAACTAGGCTCGGTTCGATTGGCCAGCGTTCTGGCCGATGCTTGCCTAGGCCGCTGCCCGTATGTGTTAGTCCCGTTACATGCGCTGTCTCTTGAGACGGAAGTCGTCAAGTAGTGGCGGGATCTGGTCAGCAGACGGTGAATAGCGGCTAAGATCACCAGTCAACAAGCCGACACAGAACGACGATGCGTCGCATCGCAACTGATCACCCACTGGGAGCATCAATGTCACCACTACAACTGATCGGCGTATCGGCCCTGCTTGCCACCGCCGCGACCAGCCAGGTCAACGCATTCGTTTTCTACCCGCAAGATCCTGAGCGGCAGACCGTCACCTGCACATCCTACGTTGGCCGTCCCGATGGCAACAATCAGGCGGAAGCGATGATGGAAGTGTCGACCGACAACTTCCGCGGTGTCGGCGACGCCAATGGCTTCACCTACGTGTTCGGTGTCTACCACTGGATCGCAGATGAGAGGCTATCGACGTCCGAGACCTACAGCATCGTGGTGCGCAAGGCACTCGGCACGGGCCCTGGTCCAGACATGGATCCCAACGCCGAACTGCTTCGTATTGGCGGCCTGACGACGCCGCCTTCCAGCAACCCCGCACGCGGCACCTGGATCACATACGAGGGCTTCGGCATTCAGGCTCCCTTACACGCGTTGCCGGCTGGCATGCTCCCCGCCGAAGGTCGCTACTACGTTGGCGTTGACTTGCCGGCGAACCCGCTGTGGCCGGCGACGGACGGCCACGCGCTATTCCGCGCCGACTTGCTCAGTGCCAACACGCCCGCAGTCTTCGGCGAAAACGAGCGCCCCGGCGCACCCGACCCGACTTGGGGTGGCAGCGTTTCTGGCACCGCCTACTCGACGCCCTGGACCTACATCCTCGGCCCGCTGGTCACGTCGCCCAACTTGCACGTTGGCGGCGTCGACCCGAATAGCAGCCGACTCGGCGCGCCGGGAGCGAGTTATGGGATGAACGGCCTCTACCCGGACATCATGGGCAATCCGCGCTGCGACGGTTTGATGTTCCGCATCACGGATTCACTGGCACCCAACGGCTTGGTGTTCATGGGCGCACAGTTTGGCTTGCAACCGCCGATCTTCCTATGGAGTCTGTTTCCGGACTTGATCGGGCATAGCCACTTGGGCGCGACCGGCTTGCCGATCGGCTCGACAATGCTGAACACTGGTTCGGTCGAGATCAACATCGCGCTACCCAACACGATCCCACCGGTGATGATCGGCTCGGACATCGCCTTCCAGAGCATCGTGTGGGACACCAGCAACAACCTCGGCAACTGGACGAACGCGCAAGCCGTTCACCTGTAAGGCGGCGCGCATTACCCGCGCACAGGGTGGGCAAGGGTGGCTCACAAGCCAATCGCGGGACCCAAAACGCACACGCCGACACCGGTGCGCCCCTGAAACAAAAGATGCGCGCTCTCCGCGGCCAGTTCCACTCGTATGGTGCTGCCCAATGACTCTCATCTCGCGCTTCGTAATCCGCATGACCTTGGCCGCGACCGCCTGCACGGCGCTGGTCGCCCAGGACGCGATTTCCCAAGACCTGATCGCTCGTCGCATCATCAACGAAGGCACCGACAACAGTGCTGTGATGAAGTTCGAAGACGAACTGACGCACGACATCGGTAGCCGCCTGACCGGATCGCGCGCGTTCAACCGCGCCGCCGACTGGGCCGTCGGGCAGTTCCAAGCAATGGGCCTAGATGCCCGCCTCGACCAATGGGGTGAATGGAAGACCGGTTGGGATCGCGAGCAGTGGATGGGTCGCGTGATTGCGCCAATCGAACTCGAACTGCAAGTCGCCTGCCCGGCATGGACCGGCGGCACGCATGGCATCGAGCGCGGCACGTTGGCCGCGATGCCGAAGAACGAAGCGGACTTCGACGGATTAATGAAGCGCGCGCTCGCCGAAGAGAAACTGTGGCTCTACGGCGCGATGCCGCGCGGGGAGATGGCCGACAGCGTGCGCAAGTTGCTCGACCACGAATCGGTGCATGGCATCGTGCAGTCGGCCACCAGCACGCGCTGGAACAGCAAGACCTACAAGAACCAGATCCGCGTCTTCGGCGTGCGCAACGGCGGCTTGGTGCCCTACGAAAATCGCCAACGCTGGGCGCAAGCGGTCGTGCGCGACGACCAGTGCGAAGCGATCGAAAAAGCGCTCGCCGGCAACGACCCCGTCATCATCGAGTTTGAGTTGCGCAACCGATTCCGTAAGGGACCGATCGTGCTCAACAACGTCATCGCCGATTTGGTCGGCAGCGAATACCCCGACGAATACGTCATCATCTGCGCGCACCTCGACAGCTGGCACCAAGCCACCGGCGCGACCGACAACGGCACGGGCACCTGCTCGACGCTCGAAGCGGCGCGCATCCTGACGTCGATTGGCTTCAAGCCGAAGCGCACGATTCGCTTCATGCTTTGGGGCGGCGAAGAGCAAGGTCTACTCGGTTCGCGCGGCTTCGTCGTTAAGAACCGCACCGCGATGCACAAGGTATCGGCCGTGTTCAATCACGACAGCGGCACCAACTGGGCGCACGCGTTGACCATTGCGGAATCCCACGCGGATGACTTCGGTTCGATCATCACGCCGATCCTTGAAATGATGAAGCCGCCGCAGGCAAATCACGAAGGCCCGATCTTCCGACTCAAGTCACGCAAGGTCATGAAGCCGGCCGGTGGCGGTAGCGACCACGCGTCATTCGCCGCGGTTGGCGTGCCAGCGTTTAGCTGGAGCCTGAAGGGGCACGTGCCCTACGGCCGCGGTTGGCACTCGCAATGGGACACCTACTCGATCGTCGAACCGGAGTTTCAGAAGCACAACGCGACGGTGTTCGCGGTGATTGCCGCCGGCGTCGCCAACCTCGACCACAAATTGTCGCGCAAGGGAGTCGAACGCGCCTCGCCCGGCGGCCGCGGCCGCGTCGATGCGCAGTTGGTGTTCGAAACCTGGTTAGGCGTCGAACTCGACAATGACACCATCAAAACGGTCAGCGCGGGCAGCATAGCAGCCAAGGGTGGCCTCGAAGCCGGCGATAAGATCACTTCGATCGCCGGCACCGACGTAGCCAACTCACGCGACATGCTAGCGGCCATGCGGGAAGCGGCAGCCGAGAGCACCGAGGTGGCGGTGATCATCAACCGCGGCGGCAAAAAGGTCGAGATCACGTTACGCCCGTAGCGTCGGCCCGATCCCCCGAGGGAACCGGAACCCAGTAACAGCCAGAACTTCGGGACCCCAACGACCGATAGAGCACTTGTGGCCAAGTCCGCTCCCATCACCTTCCACGTACCCGCCAGTGCCGCCAATCTCGGCCCAGGCTATGGGGTCATTGGGCTCGCGCTCGACCTGCCGCTCGGCATCACCGTCGAGACGCGCACGGATGGCGAGTTGAATATCGAAAGGCACGATGACCCGTCAGCGCATCTGGAAGACCAGCGCCACGACCCGGTCCTGCGCGGCCTGCGCCTCGGCGCCGAGTTGTTCTCGGTGTCACTGGCGAAAGGCCTGTCGATCACGGTCGAAGGCACAATCCCGCGCGGCACCGGCATGGGCACGATCTCAGCCGGCTACGCGGCAGGCCTCGGCATCGCCGTTCGCCTAGCCAAGAACAAGCCCGATACGTCGGCCGTGCTCGACGCCCTGGTTTCGCTGAACGGCGACCCAGCCCACGGCGCCGCGGCCTTGCTAGGCGGCCTGACCGTCACCAGCCAACTGTCGCCGCCAAACGATCTCGAACTGCGCCACCAGCCGCTATCACTGAGCATTCACGAAGACTGGCACTACGTCATTGCGCTCCCCGACGCGCAAATGGGCACCGCCGAAACCAAGCGCGTCTTGCCGCCGACGCTGCCGCACGCGGCAACCCGCCGCAGCATCGGCCGCGCCTACGGTGTGTTGCGCGCCCTCGAACAAGCCGACGAAGGCCTGCTGCGCTCCTGCCTACAGGACGAAGTTCACGTGCCCTACCGCCGTCGCCTCGTAGCCGGCCTCGGCCAGGCCATGGCGGATGCCGTCGAAGCCGGTGCAGCGGGCGCCACGATCTGCGGCCACGGCCCCGGCGTGATCTCGTTCACTACCGTACAGGGTCGCGTGCCTGCGATAGCCCGCGCCATGGTGCACGCCTTTGCGGAAGCGGGCCGCGAGGCCACAACACTGACGCTACAGACGGCCTTTTACGGCGCGTTCCCACCGTCGATCAGCTAACTGCCGCCAAGAACGCCCCTCCCCCGAGCCTCTTGAAGTCCTGCTTGCGGGCGAGGCTTCTGCTAGGTAGTCTCCCGCCGTCGAGACCTTCGGGTGTCGAGGTCGGGCCGTTAACTCAGTTGGTAGAGTGCGATGTTCACATCGTCGAAGTCACTGGTTCGAATCCAGTACGGCCCACCATTTTTCCTCCCGACCGCAGAGCTGTGGGTGGAGAACCGGCTACGGATGGAGAAGCACCATCGCCGAGCGAGCTGCGAGACAATGCCAGCGGCCGGCCAGCTCAAGCCCTGCGCTGCAGTCAGGCAGAGCGATCGACACGCGCCCAAGTCACGACGCCGGCCCCACGATGCAACGCGAATGTCATCGTCACCGAATCCCATTGCAGCCGTACCAGTGGCCATGCCCGGGCCTCTAGCATGCCGGATGCCCGATCGGCCCAAACCCGCCGAACTTGCCGCAAGGTGTATTCAATATGAAACCGTTCTCGCAAGCACTGCCCACTCTAGCCCTATCTCTCGCCACTGCGCTCTTGGTGGCGATCTCCGCGACCGCGCAACGCCGCGCGCCACCGAGTGCGAGCGGCCCGGGGGTCGTTTCCCGCGTCGCGTGGCAGAAAGATGGCAAGGCCGTATCGTTCACCAACGCAGGCAAACGATACGAACTCAACCTCAACACTCTGGCGCGCAAAAACATCGCCGCCGACGCGGCGCGACAACCGGCCGGTGCAGCGAGGCGCAGTGGCCGCACCAGTAACAGCGGTGCGAACATGGGCAAGTATGTCGGTCGTCCGTCTCGCGGTCGCCAGTACACGCGCGTCGACTCACCCAACGGTAAGTGGCAGGCGCACTACGATGATTGGAACGTCGTGCTCAAGAATGGCGACGGTGACGAAGTCGCAGTCACGACCAAAGGCAACGCCGACGTGCACTACGGCACGGCGAGCTGGGTCTATGGCGAAGAACTCAACCAGACCAAGTCGATGTGGTGGACGCCCGACAGCAAGAAGCTGATCTACTACGGCTTCGACGATCGCGGCGTGCAAGCGTTCCACCTACTGCGCGGCTGGTCGAAGATCAACACGACGCAGTATCCCGAATTCTATCCAAAGGCCGGCGCCAAGAACCCGGCGGCCGAACTGCTGATTTACGACCTCGCGAGCAAGAACACGGTGCGGGTCGACGTTGGCGGCAGCTCAGAGGAATACCTCTACGGTTTGCGCGCGTCGCCGGATGGCTCCGTGATCATGGTCAACTGGACCGACCGGCTACAGCAACACCTCAAGGTGCTGGCGATCGACGTCGACACCGGCAAGACACGCTTGGTCGTCGAAGAGAAGCAGGACACGTGGCAGACGAACTCGCCATCGATGCGCTTCCTCAAGGACAAGAAGCGCTTCCTGTGGCCAAGTGACAAGTCTGGTTTCACGCACTACGAGGTGCGCAACCTCGACGGCAAGCTGCATAACACCGTCACTTCCGGCGAGTTCCAAACCGCCGGCGTACAATTCGTCGACGAAGAGAAGGGCTTGATCGGGTTCACCGCCTACAGCTCGAACACCAACCCCTACTTCCTGCAATACCACATCGCGCGCCTCGATGGCAAAGGCCAACGACGCGTGACATCGGTCGACCAGCACCATTCAAGCTTCTCAGTCTCCCCGGATCGCAAGTGGGTTGTTGCCCAGCACGAGGAAGTTGACACGCCGCCAAGCACCACGCTCTATCGCGTCTCGGACAGCAAGGCGGTCATCGTCCTCGCGCACGGCGAGAAGCAAGGCAAGGGCCTAGCCGAGATGTTCAAGTTCAAGTCGAGCGACGGCAAGTTCGACATCTACGGCGTGCTCTACAAGCCGAAGGACTTCGACCCGAAGAAGACCTACCCGATCATCAATGCGCTCTACGGCGGTCCGGGTTCCAATGAGATCTCGGCGCGCTATGTGTCGTCGTTGCGCGCCGAATGCCGCAAGGGCTACTTCGTCGTCAAGGTCAACAACCGCGGCACCGGCAACCGCGGCAAGAAGTTTCTCGGCTCGAACTACCTGCGCCTCGGCGACGTCGACATCCAAGACCATGCCGATGGCGTGCGCCTGGTCACCAAGCGCCCTTACATCGATGGCAAGCGCGTCGGCATCGTCGGCCACTCCTACGGTGGCTTCATGGCGGCGATGGGTGTCTTCAAGTTCCCGGATGTATATGCCGCGGCATCGATCGGCGCCGGCGTCACCGACTGGCGTAACTACGACACGATCTACACCGAACGCTACATGAGCACGCCGCAGCTCAACAAAAAGGGCTACGACATCGGCCGCGTCATGACCTACGCCAAGAACCTGAAGGGCAAAGCGCTGATTCTTCACGGCATGGTCGACGACAACGTGCACCCCAACAACGCGTTCCAATTGATCGCCGCACTCGACCAGGCCGGCCTTGCTTACGAGAGCCGCTTCTGGCCCAACGGTGGCCACGGGCTTGGCCGCGGTGCCAGCGACACGCGGTGGGAGTTTCTCGATCGCGTTCTGAAGCCCTAACACACCAGCCAGCTCGGGTACAACGCGAGCAACGACGTCGCTCTCAAGATAGACAACGGTTTTGGGCAGTCGTAACTAGCTACCGAGGCGTGCAGAGGTAGACGGCATCGGAGTTGGTTGCGAAGGAAGTCACGCCGTCGACGGTTTCACATGGCACGGCCTCGCCGCCCATCGTGACGGCGTAGGTCCCGACGGTGCGGCACGGCTGGCCGTTTCGCGACCGCAACGTCGCCGACATCAACTTGCCCTGCTGCCAGGCAAGGTCGACCACGAAGCCGCCGCGGGCACACAAGCCGCGCACCGATCCATCCTGCCACTCAGGCGGCAACGCCGGTAAGAACTCGAGCGCGCCGGCATGGCTCTGCAACAGGCACTCTGCGATGCCCGCCGTGCCGCCAAAGTTGCCATCGATCTGGAACGGCGGGTGGTTGTCGAACAGGTTCGTCAGCGTCGACTTTTGCAGCAGCAACTGCAGGTTCTTCTGCACCGCTTCGCCGTCGCCTAGACGCGCATAGAAGTTGATGATCCACGCACGGCTCCAACCGGTGTGACCACCGCCCTTCGCCAATCGAGCAGTGAGCGTCTTGCGGCACGCTTCAGCGAGCGCCGGCGTGGTCGCCTTATTGATCTGAGAGCCGGGATGCAGCGCGTAGAGGTGCGACATGTGACGGTGGCCTGGCTCTGGCTCTTTGAACTCTTCGTTCCATTCAAGTAGGCGACCATCGCTGCCGATCTGCGGGCCTTGTAAGCGCGACAATGAATGCGCGACCTGCTTGGTGAACGCATCGTCGATCGACAGTTCGCTCGCGGCCTCCAGCACGTTGGTGAACAGTTCGAAGATGATCTGCTGATCCATCGACGGCCCCATCGTCACGTGCGCACGAACCCCATCCTTGGTTTGAAACGAGTTCTCGGGCGACATCGACGGGCCGGACACGAGTTTCTTGGTGCGCGGATGCTCGACCAAGTAGTCGAGGAAGAACAGCGCCGACTCTTTGAGCAACGGCCACGCGCGCGACTCCAAGAACGTGACGTCGCGGCCAAAGCGCCAATGCTCCATCGCGTGCGCCGTGCACCACGCACCACCCATCGGCCACATGCCCCAATGCGTGCTGCCGATCGGCGACGTGAATGCCCATGCGTCGGTCGTGTGATGCGCGACGAAACCGCGGCAGTCATAGAGTTCCTTTGCCGTCTTGCGGCCAGCCGGCACCAATGATTCGGTGAACTTGATCAGCGGATCATGCAACTCGGACAGGTTGCACGTCTCGGCGGGCCAGTAGTTCATCTGCAGGTTGATGTTGATGTGGTAGTCGGCGTTCCACGGCGCATCGATGTGCTGGTTCCAGATACCTTGCAGGTTGGCCGGCAGGGTGCCGGGACGACTACTGCCGATCAGCAAGTAGCGACCGAACTGGAAGTAGGTCGCCAGCAAGTCCGGATCGGCCCCGCCCTTTTTGACAAGCGCGAGTCGTTCGTCGGTTGGCAAGGCGCGCTTGTCGTGCCCGCCAAGATCGAGAGCCACGCGGTCAAACCAACGACGGTGTTCGCTGACCTGACGCCGGCGCAAATCACCAATGCCAATGGCCGCCGCGAGCGACGCGTCCATCAACGCCTCGAGCCTCGGCTTCGGCTTCGGTTTGAGGGGCTTCTTTTTGCCCGGGCGCATCGCCTCGAAGTCAGTGGCAGCCGCCAACAAGAACGTCACCGCATTGGCCTTCTCCACCTGAAGCGCCGGTCCATCTACCGCCTCTTGCGCCAACTTGCCGCCGTCGTGCATGACCCACAGAACGGATGCGAACGAAGTGCCTTCGTGCTGCTTGCCTTGGTTGGCGCGCCCCTCCAGGAACAGCATCGGGCCGTCGCTCTCCACCTCGACCGGCCCCTTGCGTCCCATCGTCGCCCGCACACTCACCGCACCCGGCTTATCCGCGGTCACATGTACGACAATCACGTCGTCCTGCGCCTGCGCAAACACCTCCCGGGTGAACGTCGTGTCACCCACTTGGTAGGTCACCTTGACGATGCCATCGCGCAGGTCGAGCTCCCGGCGGTAGTTCGTCGCCTGCTCATGCCCGGCGAACGTCAATTCGATTTCGCCGAGGGTTTGGTGGCTGCGGACCCACCGTTCGGACATGAACTGCTTCTGAACCAGGTCTCCTGCTGCGCGGTATTTACCGGCAAACAGCAGTTCACGGGCCTTGCCCAGGTGCACCTTCGCACCCTGGCGATCCCGGTCCACCGGGGAGCCAGCCCACAGCGAATCGACGTTGCATTGCACCCGCTCAGTGGCCGTGCCACCGAACACCATTGCCCCTAGACGGCCGTTGCCGACCGGCAGGGCCTGATTCCAGTTCTTGGCGGGTTTGCCATACCACAGCGTTGGAGAGGGGTCCTGGGCGGTCGCCAGACCGGTAAGCACCGAGACGAACAGAGCAATAAACACGCGCATTCCGCCATCATGACAGGTCGGCCTGAGTTTCCTTCCGCCCATACAATGGGCGCTACCGAACCACGCCGCGGGTGGCAATCGCGGCCCGCCGAACGACTACGGCAGGACCGTAATTGCACCAGGACATTGGCTTCCCGCTTGTGCGGAAGCCCTGGCGTGCCATCATCGGTAGCCCACACCCGGTCCGACTGCGCCTCCGAGGCCGTCAGCACGGGCACCCCAACCAACTCTCACAAACCACCTCGAATCTCCATGAGCACCGACGAACAACCCGAGAAGAAGAAGCGCAAGCCCAACCCGGCCCTGATGAGGCCCGTTCAGCCGGACGAGTTGCTTGCCGTCATCGTCGGCTCGGACCCGATTCCACGCAGTGAAATCACCAAGAAGCTCTGGGACTACATCAAGGGCAAGGACCTGCAGGACCCGAACAAGCGGACCAACATCCTCGCCGACGACGCCCTCAAGGCCGTCTTCGGTGGCAAGGAGTGCGTCACGATGTTCGAGATGACGAAGCTCGTCAGCCAGCACATCCTGCCGGCCAAGTAGCACCCCTTCCGGCAGTCGCACCCTGGTGCGAACTGTGCAGGACAAAAACGCCTGCCACGCCTCATGCGTGAGCAGGTGTTTTTTTGTAGCCAGAGCGAACACAGCCCGCAGGCGGCTGTTCGTAAGTGGGCGCGACCGCCGTGGTAGCCAGGCTACTTAGCAACAGGCAGCGGGGCCGTGAGCACGGCCTCGAGTTGCTCCAGCGCCCAGTCGAGGTCAGCCTTGCTGATCATCAACGGCGGCGCGAAACGGATCACGTAGTCGTGGGTCTCCTTGCAGAGCACGCCCATGCCACGCAGCGCCTCGCAGAACGGGCGCGCACCGCCGGTCTCGGCGTGCAGTTCGATACCGATCCACAAGCCGAGGCCGCGCACGTCCTTGACGTGCGGCGAATCGAGTTTGCACAGTCGCTCTAGTGCGTAGGCACCGAGGTCGCGTGAGTTCTCGACCATGCCTTCGTCAACGAGCACCGACAGTGCCGTGCGTGCGCAGGCGGCACCGAGCGGGTTGCCGCCGTAGGTCGAACCGTGACTGCCCGGTTCGAACACCGACAGCACCTTGTCGTCGCCAACCACGGCGGAGACCGGGTAGACGCCGCCTGACAACGCCTTGCCGAGAATCACGAGATCTGGACGAACGTTCTCGTGCTGACAGCAGAGCATCTTGCCGGTGCGGCCGAGGCCCGCCTGGATCTCATCGCAGATCAGCAAACAGTTGTTCTTGTCCGCGAGAGCGCGCAGCGCCTGTAAGTAACCAGCGGGCGGAATAATGATTCCGGCTTCGCCTTGGATCGGTTCGATCAGCATCGCACAGACGTTGCCGTTCATCGCGGCTTCGACGGCGGCGAGATCCCCATAAGGCACAATCTTGAAGCCCGGCGTGAACGGCCCGAAGTCCGCCTGGTAGGCATCGTCACTAGAGAACCCAACCACCGTCGTCGTGCGGCCGTGGAAGTTGCCTCCAAACACGAGGATCTCGGCTTGGCCGGCGGCGATGCCCTTGTTGCGATAGCCCCAACGACGCGCCGCCTTGATTGCGGTCTCGACCGCTTCAGCGCCAGTGTTCATCGGCAGCACCTTCTCATAGCCAAGCAACTCACTGAGTTGTTGGTAGAACGGGCCGAGTTGGTCGTTGAAGAACGCGCGCGACGTCAGCGTGCACTTCTCAGCTTGCTGCTTCAGCGTCTCGATAATCTTCGGGTGGCAGTGACCTTGATTAACGGCCGAGTACGCCGCCAGGCAGTCCAAATACTTCTTGCCTTCGACATCCCAAACCCACACGCCGCTGGCGCGTTCGATGACTACTTCGAGAGGGTGATAGTTGTGCGCACCGAAGGCGCTCTCCTGGCTGATAAAGTCGAGACTGCTCATCACGACAGGATGACACCGCCCGCATTGGCAAACCACCCCCCACTACGGTCTAGGGGGGCGATTCCCGGCCGAATGCCGGTTTGCTCAGGGATTCGCGCTCGGGCTAGCGCATGGTGAACCAGGCGGACTCACCAGCGGCCACTTCGACCTCAAGGGCGCTGTGGCTGCGGCGGTCCAAGCGCAACTCGTAGACGTTGCCTTGCTTGTTGGTCGCCGCAACCGGCCCTGTCAGCCCCGTGTAGTAGAGGTTGAGCGGGATAACCTTCTTCAGTGGTTCGCTGGTCGGGTTGTAGACGATCAACATGCCGGGCGGATCGCTGACTGAGCTCGAATGCAGCACCCAGTCGAGCGACTGGCCGTCGGCACGGCGCGAACTCGAGTGAATCACGTCGCTTTCGAGAATGGTCCGGTACTGCTTAAACCACGCGACCTGCTGCTGCACGAGCGTGCGAGTTGCTTCGCCGTCAAACAAACGCGGCCCGCGCCAACAAGCTTGCGCGCCAAAGCCGAGATTGCTCGTCAACATGCGACGGTAGTGATCCGCGTGTTCGTTAAGCGGTTCGATCGTCGCAGCGGCACCACCACCGTGGTACTGCGTCAGCGGCACAAACATCCAACCCATCGCGGCGTTCTTCTCGCGCGTGCCATCGAACAGGTTTTGTCGCGCATGGATCACTTGCTGGCCGCGCGGTAGCGACCAGTTGGTTTCGCGGTAGCCCATGCCGGTCTTGTTGCTGCCTTGCAGAAAGTACCAGTCGGGCACGTTCAGGTAGATGCCGCGCGCGCGGCACCACTGATAGAAGTCGCTGATGATGCCGTATTGCACCCAGCGCGAATCGTCATAGCCCTTCTGTAACGGCGGTCGCGCCATCGCATCGTGATCGCCCGGGTAACTGCCGTCGTGTTCGAGCAGGTCGAAGCCGGTGTATTCGTAGAAGTGGTAGAGCTTCTTGAAGTAGGCCTGCCCCCACGCGCTCGCCAACGCCGGTGCGTGACCGAAGACCTGGCCGCCAGGCTTGCCGGTATCCTTGTTGATGCAGTTATCGGTCTCCGGCTTGATCTTGCGACTACTGAGCAGCGAGTAGCCGCCGATCTGGATGCCGCGATCGTGCGCGTAATTGGCAATGTCGCGCCACTGATCGAGGTTCTTCTTGCTGTCGTCTTCGATGTTGAAGCCGCTACCAAACGTCAGGATGACCATCTCAAACCCAACCGCTTGGCACTGATCGATGGCGGCACGCACCTTGTCCGGCTGCGCGCTGCGCACGTGCATCATCAGTGGGTTCTCGGTACTCCACGGCGCCAACGTGCGATACATGCGTCGCTGCGCCAGCGATTGCCGCTCGCGGTCTTCGCTATCGGGGGCCAACACGAACGTGCGGAACGTCGAGAACGTCCTGTCCTTGGCAACCGTTTGCGCCGGACCCACGTCTGGCTTGACCTCGAGCAGACACAGCGTCTCTTTGCGATAGTTCACCTGCGTGCCGAACTCCGGATCGGTCAACCATCGCACGCAATGCGAACTGCCATCGGCACCGCTCATCGCGCGGAAGCTGTAGTCGGTCTCAACGTAGAGATTCGGCAGGTGCACGCCGCTGCGTTGTGGTTCAACCCGCGACTCGGCTTCGACAATCGGCAAGCGCAACGAAGTAAATGAATCGACTTCGATCGGCTTCTCGCCCTTGTTGCGCAACTCAATCCAATGACCGAACAGCGGCAAGCCGTCATAGAGTTCGATGTGTACCGAGACCTCGTAGTCACCCGCGTCGATCTGCCAACGAAGGTGCTTACCAGCCGGCGGCCAGCTAGCGAGCTGGCTGTAATGCCGTGCGCGCTGCCAGCCAAAGCGCTCTTCAATATCGCCGGTATCGGCCAACACCGCCGGAGCTTTGATCGCCAGCGGATCCGCCGGCATGTCGGCGAGCCATTCCGGCAACAAGAACGCGTGGTTCGGCTGCTTGCTCAAGCCACCAATGCGCACGACCTTGCCGTTGAGTGTGAACTCACCGAGCGGCGCCGCGGCCCGCAGCAGTTGTTGCCCGGAGGTGATTTGCTCAATACCAACAAGTGCCAGCGGGTCCTGCTGGATGCGCAGCCGCAGCAGGCCATTCTCGAGCACGATCTGTTTGCCTTGCTCGTGCAGTTCCGCGCGATACGGCGACGGATCCAACAGCCAGTCACTCTGCTGGGCACACAGCGGCGCTGTTCCCAACAAGACCGTCAACAACAACCTCGATACGACTCGGCTCATGTCCCAACGATGACCGACCTGCCGCCGGGCAACAACCGCGATTCTTTCTAGGCCCTGCATCTGGTAACGATATGCGCATGACTCGTATGCCCCTGTCCTTATGCCTGCTAGCAGGCTTCTTCGGTTGCGCCCTTGCGAGTTGCAGCGGCCCGGCAAAGCAGGATGCCGCTGACAACGCTTCGACCAACCCGGCCAGCGCAGCCACGAAACTAGCGCTCTACAAGCAGTCCGCCCCGCTCGACAATGTGCTGTGCTCGGGCCAACCATCCGAAGACCAGTTCGGCACCCTCAAGGCAGCCGGCGTGTCGCGCGTCTTGCACCTTCGCCTAGCAAAAGAAAAGGGCACTGGCTGGGAAGAAGAACGCGCCAAGGACGCCGGCGTCGAGTTCGTGCGTTTGGAGATCGCTGGAAAAAATGGCCTGACCCGAGAGAACGTCGAGGCCTTCGCCAAGTTCATGGCCAAAGAAACCACCGGCACGACTCTGGTCAGTTGCGGCAGCAGCAACCGCGTCGGCGCGATGTTCGCGTTGAAGGCGTTCTGGCTCGACAAGATGCCGCGCGACGAAGCGTTGGCACTCGGCAAGAAGGCAGGCATGCTGTCGCTGACGCCGGTGGTCGAACAACTAACGGCTAAGTAACGGGCAGCGAAGTAACAGGCCCGAACACCGCCGCGAACGACTGTGGTCGCTCGGCACAGCAGCGAGTTGTTGTAGATCATGCTCAGGTCGCCTAGTCGCAAGGCGCATGCAGGACCTCGCGCATTGGCTGGCCGAAGCCCCCTTGCCAGCGCAGCCCAGGTCGCTGACGAAGTACCGCATCGACCCACCCGACGCCTGTCACCGTGCAATGGAGGGCCGCGACAGCGCGCAGAAAGCCAACAACCACCCCGGAATGCACTAGCATCGGGCCAATGGCTCGCGGCTTCCGCGTGCTGACGAACCGGATTGTTGATGTGATGCGACGAACCCACGGATTCGAACAACCAGTCCAAGCCACAAGAAGAGCCCAATCATGACAAAGAAAACGCGTGTTGCGATCGGCGCTGTATTGCTGCTGGCTGCGTCCTTCTCGTTGCCTGGAGGTCGCCCCCTATCGGACACCTCGAGCCATCACCATCTCAGCAACTTCGACGACGCCGGTGCGGGACGGCTACATCGCGCGATCCAAACTCTCGGTTCGCGGACTCCGGCCGTGTTGTTCGCCGACGCCAACGACACGCTCAGTGCGGACCTCAAGATCCCGAAGAACATCACCCTGGTGCACCTGGGTGGCGGCAGCATCAACCTCGCTGGCCACGACCTGACGGTGGCCGGTGCGTTTGTCGCAGCACAGACCCGCGTGTTTGCCGGTGACGGAGCAGTGCGATTCGGCGCCGGTAGCGTCAACCAAATCGTGCCTCAGTGGTGGGGTGACAACTCTTCGCAAACCGTCCAGAAGGCACTGGACGCAGCCGCGCAATGTGGTGCCGAGCTGTTCATGCCAGCCGGGAATTACGTGTTCGACACGACCGTGCAATGGCGCTTCACGGACGCCGACTTCGACGCTCACGGCCTGACTGTTAGAGGCGAAGGGCCAGGGCGCACGGTGATCCAGAATCAGGCACCCGGTCAGCCCTCGTTCTACTTTGGCACCCAAGTGGCGCTTCGCGACTTTGGGTGGTTCCTGCGCGTCGAAGGACTCGAGTTGACCAGTCCGAACCGCACGGGATCGTCCGGGATCGTGATCGAGGACATTTGGACCGGGCGCATCACCAACTGCCTGGTGAGCAACCACGCCCTCGACGGCATCTTGATGAAAGCGGACTTGAACGACTTTGGGCTACCCAAGACGTGGACCATCGATCATTCGCTGATCGTCAAGAACGGTCGGTATGGCATCAACTTGGCAGCGCCGGGTAACGCGACCGTGGCCTTCAACGTCAAGATCGACCACCTCGACATCGAACTCAACGAGAAGGGTGGGATCTTCACCACAGCCGAACTCTCGCAGATCACCAATTCGATCATCGCGTACAACGGAACTGGTCCTGCATCGCACGGCGGCATCTACATGACCGGCATCACTGGCTACCGGATCTACGAGAATATGATCGCTGACAGCGGCTTCGAGGCCAACGCGCCATTCGACATCTACGCCGACCGTGTTGCCAACTTGACCATCGCCCGGAACGACCATAGCCGCGTCCAGAACACCGGTGGCTTCAGCCAAGAGCAGTTCATCAAGCTCGATGGCCCGCAAGGCGCGTTCAACGTGATCGTCGAACACAACCAGTTCTCGTCGGGACTCCTCAGTCCGTTCACGGCAGTGCTCGGTGGACCCGGCCTGGAGAACATCGACCTCGACAACAACCGCTTCAATCTCTCGGCGGGCACCAAGTTCAGCTTCGCGACCACGACGAAATCAACCCGCCGCACGCTCGGGGATACCGTGTTGACGAATCAAATCTTCGAGTTCGCGGACAGCGCGACGGGCATCGGGGACGTGCAACTGAGTCGCGGTGGCCCCGGCATTCTTGCCGTTGGGGGCATCGCCAGCAAGGTGCAGTCGATCGCATCCGTCGGCGGCCGGCTCGAGTTTGATTGCAGCAAGGGTCTGACCATGCTGCACTCCCTGTCCGAAAATACGACCGTGCAGGATCCGCTCAACCCGGTGCCGGGGGCCGTGATCAACTTCAGCATCTTGCAACCGGCGGGGACAGGGCACACGGTGGCCTTCCGCCCCATCTTCAAAATCACCGGTGCGTTCACAGCCTCCGGACTGCACTTCTCGACGATCCGCTTCGTCTACACCGGCCTCTACTGGATTCAGCTCGGAGCCGCTGCCATCGACGCGCCGCTCTGACCTTGCGTGGCTAGAAGCCGCCGCCAGCGCCCGTGCCAGCGCCAAAGCCAGCCAACTTTGGCTGGCCTTCGGCAGGCAACAACACCACAAAGCTAGCGCCGCCCATCGACGAGTCTTCGCACCAAATCAGGCCGCCGAAGCGCGCGACAATCGCGCGGCTGGTTGCGAGGCCAATGCCAGTTCCCGACGGTTTGTCCGTCAACTGGTCAGGCAACTGATTGAACTTCTCGAACACGGCATCGCGATCATCTAGCGGGATGCCAGGTCCCGTATCTTCGATACGCAACTCCCAGCCTTCCTCGCGCCCGCGAACCGTGACGCTGACCGTGCCGCCATCTGGCGAGAACTTGATCGCGTTGTCGAGCAGGTGACGAGTGACTTGCTGAAGACGCATGCGATCGGCCACCACCATCGGCGCCGAGTCTTTGGCGTCAAACTCGACCTTGATGCCACGCTTATCCGCCTTCGGCTTGCGCGCCTCGATGACCTTCTTGACGGTATCAGCACCGTCAAGCGACTCGTTGGCAAACACCACTTCGCCGCTCTCAAGCTGCAAGAAGTCGAACATGCCGTCGACGAGGTCGCTGAGTTCGACGCCTTCCTCATTAATGATCCGAGCGAAGTCGGGCCACTCAGCCGAATCACTGGGCATCATGTTGCACAGAATTTCGGAGTAAGCGCAGATGTTGGTTAGCGGTGTACGTAGCTCGTGAGACACATTCGACAGGAAGCGATCCTTGATGCGTTGCAGTTCGTGAGTGCGCGTGCTGTCGACGAACAAGAACACCGTGCCGAAGTTCTTGCCAGTGCGCCGCGATGTCGCTTCGACCGCCGTCATATCAAACACCCGGTCGTAGCAAGAGATGCCTGAATAGCGAATCACTGGCAGTTCGTCGTCATTGCCCGAGCGCTCGCGAATCGCCTGGAACGCGTCGCGCGCGCGCCCCGCGAGATCCGGCAATAGTGCTTCCCACAGCAAGCGGCCGACGGGTTCGCAAGTCGGCGCCGACATCGCAATGGTTGCCGCCGGGTTGGCCAGCACTATCTCACCAGCCTCGTCTACGACCAACACGCCTTCGCCCAACGCTTCGAGCACCGATCGCGAGCGTTCGTAGGCGAGTTCGAGCGACATCACCTGAGCAATCGCATCACGTTGGCCTTCGGTCCGAGCGGCGGTCGCAACCACCTCCAACGAATACGCCGTTTCGCCACCAAGCCCCCACCGCGCAACACCCATGGCGATCAAAGCAGTCGAAGCCAACAACACGCCGAGCGAAGAATCACCGCCAACCAGCAGCACAAGCACATAGATTCCCAGCAAGAAACTCCCGTTTCGCACTAGCAGGCGCTTGGTCTTGACGACCATCCGAGGGGGCGGATGGGTGGCATTAGGCGTATTCGCGGCAGTGAACATTTTCCCAGTCTCAATATCGAACCGTACGACCTCCTGGCTTGACCAGGATCTGACTGCAGCCACCCCCCTCACGCGACCGATGAGAGTCACCAAGTGAGGATGATGATGGCCCTGATCGAACTATGCCTGCTGTCGCTGATTTCAGCGCAAGAACCAAACCCGAACGGAAACGCTGCCGCGGCTCATACCGCGGTGCCGGAATCGCCGGCGGCTACCGCCCCCGCGATGACGGCACAGGGTCAGAACCCTGCCCCAGAAGCGGACCGTTCGCCAATGAACCCACCAGCCCAAATCCCGGGCGGCCAAACTTCCGGGAACGGGGAGCAGGCCGCAAGCGACCAGGATCCGCGCAAGGCACTGCGAGCACAGGAAGATGCTGGTGATGCAGCCGATGCCAACGCATTGGCCAAACTGGCGATGAACGCCCATGCCGACGTCGCCGCCCGCGCCGCCTGGTTGCTTGGCAACAGCAAGAACCCAACACATCAGGCCCAACTGCCTGCCATCGCGACCAACAGCCCACACCCTGAAGCACGGCTGCAAGCGCTGCAGGCGATTCGAATCTCCGCCGATGTGACGTCGACGAAACTGGCGATCGAAATCCTCGACGATGACGACCGCCGCGTGCGAACCGTCGCGGTGCAGTTGCTAGCAAAGTTGCGTCGGCCAGCGTCGATCGAGCCGCTGCTAGAATTGCTCGGCACTTCTAGCAAGCTGGACAACCACGAGCCGGCAACGGACGTGCAAGCTGCGTTGCTGACGTTGGCAGACCTAAACGCAAGTCAGTACTTGCTACGCATGTCGTCGGCGATCAACGATGGCACGGCGATCGGCACCGGCGTAGCGCTTACCTACGCATTCCAGACGCTGTCGCCGCAACTCGACAACAAGGCCGAGACGACCGTGCTGGTCGCGGTTCTCGACCACAACGAAACAATGCTGCGCCGTTACGCCATCACGCGGCTAACGGAACTCGACAGCAAGAGCGCACTGACCGCACTCGAAGGGCGCCTCGACTACGAGAGCAACGAACTGCGACCGCTCATCGAAGTTGCCATCGCTCAGATCCGGCACGACGGCAAGGCGCCACCGACGAACAACGCCGAGCGTGCGACGGCGAACGCCAAGGCATTGTGGGCACGCACTGTCACGTGGTGGAACGGCCTCGAGCCAACGCAGCAAGCGCTAGCTGGCTCGACACCGGTCGCCCTGATCCTACTGCTGTGGATGGTGCGCCGCACAGTCCGCCGCCGCGCCCGCGCTCAAGAGGCTCTCAACGCAGCCGCACTGGTGCAACCGTCTGACGAATACCTCGACGAGCAAGCAGAGGAGTGCGGTGAATACGAAGACGACGAATACGACGAATACGACGACGACGACGGTGAATACGAAGACGACGAATACGACGACGCCGGCGATTACGACGACGAAGAAGAAGCAGAAGCGGACGAGCAACCGGAATACGACACCGCTGGCTGGGAAGATGACCGCCAAGAAACCGTGCCGGCCAACGAGAATCCCGAGGATGAGCTCTTTCGCTAGTCGCAAGCTAGGCCAGGCTGGCGCAGTAGCCTGCTTGCTTGCACAGACGCTCGTCGGCCAAGTGCCGGCGAACAGCGTCAGCCCTGAACTGCACGCGGCAATCGCAGCCAGCGATTATCGCAACGGCGTGCCGGCTATCGCATGGCTGTGCGGCGAGTTTTTGCCCACGTTGCCCCAGTGGCCGGAAGGACTCAATCCGAACGAGTCGTTCTCGCTATCCCTGTCGGCCGCCGGACTGCAGATCCGCAAGACCGAGGTGACCGTGCCAGTCGGCGCCGTCGCGATCGGCACGTGCAACTTCTCGGGCGCTGGTGCTACGCCACAGATAGTCTGGCGCTGCGAAACAAATGGCCGCGAACAATGGTTCGTGCCCGACGACTTCGAATTGCCAACACGCTGGCAACAACTGTTACACGCGATCGAAGCAGATCTGATCGGCACGTCGCGCACCCTTGCCGTTGCCGTGATCACGGGCCATCTCGCTGGCGGCCTGCTCGACAACGACCCGCGTTCGGCGCTACTTCGCTTGGGCCCATCGCTCTGTGGTGATGCGACGTGGCTTGCGCAACGACACGACGACCAACTGCACATTTTCGGCCGCAGTGATGGCGGCCTAATGTTGCCGATGACCCTCTTGGCGTTGGCGATCGCTGACGGATGCGGCGAATTGTCTGCGCTGGCGCTGCGCGCCTTCGCCGCCCGTGATGCGGACCAAGCAGAAGCTGCGCGGCAACTCGGACGCACCGACCGCGCATTGGACACGCGCACATTGCGGGCGTTACTGCACGCGGAAGATGAAGTACGGCTAACGGCGATCGAAGCGTTCGTTCGTCATGGCGCGAGTCACGAACTACCCACAATCATCCGCGCGGCAGATGCGCAGCACCCGTGGGCGACGATTGCTGCGCGCGACGCCGTGACGCGACTGTGGCCGGCAGCAACTGCAGCCGAGCGGCACGCAACACGATCTGCGTTGCAAGTGAGCAACTCCAGCATACTGCAACAACTGGACATCGACGCGCTGGTGACCACACCAGCAAATAGGGTGACCGTGCCCATTTCGCCCGAATCAGGCGCGACGCTCGCCGTCGGTGGACGCGCGCGCACGCTCACACTGCTGTTCTGCGTATCGATTGGGCTACTTGGCCTATGGCGACGCGAACGCACCATGCTGCACGCTAAGACAAGCTGACCAAGTCGATCGGCTAGACGACAACCATGACGTCTTCGATCGGCTTGCGCAGCAACGCCTTCTTCGGCACTTGGCAATCGTCAGCCGAGTAGCCGACCGGGATCAGCAAAAACGCGCGTTCGTGCGCCGGTCGTTCAAGCACTTCGCCCAAGAACTTCATCGGACTCGGCGTGTGCGTCAACGTCGACAACCCCGCCAACTGCGCCGCCGCCAAGAACATGCCACAAGCCAGTCCAAGCGACTCCTTCAAGTAGTAGACCTGGCCACCGTCGTCATCGTGCGTCAGTTGGAACACAACGACCAACCACGGTGCGATTGTCAGGAAGTCTTTGGTGTCATCGGTGCCGAGCGGCGCGAGATCCTTCAGCCATTCTTCGTTGGCACGACGCGAATAGAACTCACGTTCTTCGGCTTCGGCGGCGGTGCGGATCTGCTGCTTGATCGCCGGGTTTTTGACGCACACAAAGCGCCACGGCTGCTTGTTCGCACCGCTCGGCGCAGTGTGCGCGCAACGCACCAACCACTCGATGGTTTCTTGCGCAACCGGCCGATCGCTAAACTCACGGACGCTGCGGCGGCGCCGCATCGCATCGTGAAAGGTCTGCAGCGCCTCGTCTTGCGAAACCGGCGGCACATAGCGATCAGGGAACGGTACGAAGTCGGCATCAGTCACTGCCACAGGTTGCGTTGCGAACCCGATTCACACAACGACAAACGGCCACCCGCACCAAGTGCGGATGGCCGTTTGTCGCGGTCGAGCGGTTCGCTTTCTCTAGATGATGTCGATCACCGCCGGCGTGCTGAGTTCCAAGGTGCCAGCGCCGAAGCCAACGTTCTGAAAGAGCACCTTGCCGGTGAACAGGGCGGGGATGCCGACCATCGGGAACGAGCCGTAGCCGGGGCCAACCGTCACCCAAGGCATGATCGACGGCGCGTAAAGGTCCGGGAAACAGCCCGGGGATAACGGGAAGGCCGGCAGCGAACCCGGAATCACCGGCGACACCAGTTCGACCAAGACCAGGCCGGCCGCGAAGGGGTTGTAGTAGTCGATCATCGTCGCACCCATCGGGGCCGGGCCAGACACGACCGAGCTCTGCGGTTCGAGCACGTGACGGCAACCGCCCGAGGCGCAGAGCGCGTTGATGTAACTCGGAACGCCAACCGCCAAAGTCAGCGGACGGACACCCATTTGCGGGCCCATCGTCGGATTGCCGGTGCCGCACCAAGTGCCGGCCGGACCACACGGCGTGTTGTGGATCATGCCACCGCCCGCCGTCTCGAGCAGGCTGGCACCGGTGCCCTTCTCACACGAATAGACTAGGTTCGGAACCAACAGGACCATGCCGGGGCAAGGGACGATGGTCATGGTCGGTCCGGCGAGGTCTATTTCGAGCGACTCGATGTCGACCACGTTGGTGACGCAGGCGCCGAAACGATCAGCGACCATCGCGTTGGCCGTCATGACGCTCATCTGGTTTTCGGTGAAGACCCGGACAGCACTGTTCGGCGTCGTCGCGGCAATCGTCATGGTACCGGTGAAGTTCATCGAGCCACCCGGCAAGCACAGCACGTCGCCGTCACGGATCAGCGTCGGACCACAGACCGTGGTTGCCGGCACGTCGACATCTACAGAGAAGAACAGGCCGAAGTTCGGCTGGAAGCAAGCCGCGTCGATGTTAATCGGGTAGGCCGGCGGCAGACCAAGCGCCAAGTTGAACTGCTCTTGGGTAATGAAGTGCTCGACCTGACCATCAACGAAGCCGACGCGGTTGATGCGACCGATATCGCCAGGGCGCAGGCCAGGCCCACCACTGATGTTCGTGCCCATGGCAACCTCGGGCGAGTAGTAGATCGAGCGCTGCGTATCGCCACCGGTCGGCGACGTCCAGCTGCCCACGCTGACCAGAGCGTCGATACCGCCGAGGATGCCCGGGTTATAGAGGTTGCCGTCGGCGTTTTCGTCGCCGGCCATCGTGTGGGTACAGGTGCGCGGCAGCCACTTCTCAGAAGAAGCCATGCAAGCGGCATTGAACTCGAGGACCGTGATTTCGTTCGGCAGCAGCTTCCTGAGCACAGTGCCACCACTGCCGGACGCCGAGCTCTCGGGTTGCGAGAAGGTCGTCATGTAGCCAGGAAGTTGGGCGAAGGCGGTGGTGCTGAGCACGGCGCTTGAGAGCAGAGTGAGCGTAAGCTTGTTCATCGTTCGAGGTGTGTTTGTGATGGGTTGACACTCCTGAAGAACCAAGCAACGACAAGTGCACGCGTTAGCCGAAGTTATTGACCGCGGGGCGTAGCGCGAGGCGCCCCTAAGCGCCTCTAGTTAGAAGGCTTACCCAGATCGATCAGCTTGCCCATGCGACCGTCGACGACGCACGGCGTACTGAGTTCGAGCGTCGAGCCAAAGCCGACGTCGGGGCAGAGCACCTTGCCCGTCCAACCGGCTGACAGCGCACGCCACTGGTGCAAAAAAACTCTGAGCGGCGATGATCACTGCATGGAGCAGCCGCCCAGCCAACAACCCAGCAGCAGCGGCGGCGACCTGCCCGGTGACCTCGAAGACGAAGTGCTGCTGATCCTGGAAGGCGAGAACGACACTCGCGATGCAGCTATCAGGGCGCTGCTCAAGAAGCACCCAGACCACGCCCTCAAAATCCGCAACTGGCTGGTCGCCGCCGGCGCCATCGAAGGCGACAGTCACGGCGAAGAATCGCTCGATGGCAACGGCGAACACCTCCCCTACCGACTCGGAGCCTACATGCTACTCGGGGTCATGGGACGCGGCGGCTTCGGCACGGTGTATCGCGCCGAGCAACAAGAACCGATTCGTCGACCGGTAGCGATCAAGGTGCTTAACCCCGGCATGGACTCGCGCGACATCTTGGCGCGCTTCACCGCCGAACGCGAAGCCCTGAATCGCATGGACCACGCCGGTATCGCGCGGTTACTTGATGCTGGCACGACCGCGAAGCACCGCCCGTTCTTCGTCATGGAACTGGTCGAAGGCCCAACCCTGATACAGTTCTGCCGCCGTGAAAAACTGCCGCTACAAGAACGCATCAAGTTGTTCTTGATGGTCTGCGATGGCATGCAACACGCACACCAGAAGTCGGTACTGCACCGTGATCTCAGCTCGAACAACGTGCTGATGGCCGAGACCAGCGACCAGCGCCAACCGAAGATCATCGACTTCGGGATCGCCAAGTCGCTCGCCGACCCGCTGTTGCACGGCGGCGCGATGACGTTCCAGGGCACCTTCATGGGCACGCCCGAGTTCATGAGTCCCGAGCAGGCGGCCGGCCGCACAGCGGACATCGACACGCGCGCCGACGTCTATTCTCTCGGCGTGCAACTGTATGAGTTGCTGGCAGACCAGCTCCCCATTCCTGGCGTCGTGCTGCGGGCGCAGGGCATTGCCGGCATGGCAAAAGTCATCGAATCGCACATGCCGCCACGCGCCAGCGACGTGGCCCCCAAAGCCCGGCGCAGCATGTTGCGAGGCGACCTCGATGGCATTCTACAAAAGGCCATCGCGAAGGATCGGCAACTGCGCTACCCCGGCGTCGGCGAACTCGCTACCGACCTGCGGCGCTACCTCAACAACGAACCCGTCGCCGTTTCCGCGCCCACCACTTTGTATCGCCTGCGCAAGTTCGTGCGGCGCAACCGCGGCCAATCGATGGCGTTCGGCATTGCGTTCTTAGCCATCTGCACAGCACTGCTGTTCATGGGCCTAGCCCTCAACAAGGCCAGCCTCGAAGCGAGCCTCAAGGACCAGGCCAACCAGGAACTACTCGAAAAGGCCGATGCGGGCTTCCGCTTGCTGGCCAACGAAGACCGCATCGACGTCGCGCGCGCCGCCGAGGCGGAACTGCCGCCCGCTTGGCCAGAACACCTGCCCGCCTACATCGAATGGAACGTCGAGTTCGGTGACCGACTGCGCGACGAGCAGCGCATGGTCGTTGCGCGACTCACCGCACTAGCCCAGCAACGACTCAAGAACGGTGGCGAGTTAACGGACGACGTCGACCGCCATCTCGAACGTGCCTTGCGGCGACTCGAACAGCAACTGAGCAAGTTCTTGGCCGCTGACGGACTCGCCGCCGAGGTCAGCAAGCGGCAGGACTGGTGCCAGGCAACCCTCGTGGCCGAATCTGATCCTGATACGACTGCATGGCAACAAGCACACGACGCGATCAAGTCCAGTGACGGCACCGTGGCAGCCAAGGACTACAGCGGCCTGCAACTGCCGCGCATTCCCGGCCTCGTGCCACTCGGGCGCCACCCAACAAGCAAGTTGTGGGAATTCCTCGACCTGCGCACGCACGCACCGGACTACCCGAGGCCGGAACGCGACGCGCTGACCGGCGACCTGAAGGCGCACGCCGGCACAGGCCTGATCATGGTGCTTCTACCACCCGGCCGCATCGCCATCGGAGCCCGACGAAACAAACCCGGCATGGAGCGCAACGACGACTTGGCCGCAGTCGACGAACTCAATGATGCTGTCACGTCGCTCGAAGCCGTGTTGGTATCGCGCGCCGAGATGACGGTCGCGCAGTTCGCCCGCTTGACCGGCAACGAACTCGCCAACCTCGACCCGCAAATACCGCTCACAGGCCTCGACTGGCACACGGCCAACCGAGAACTGCGTCGCTGGGGCCTGTCGCTGCCAACCGAAGTGCAGTGGGAATACGCCTGCCGAGCCGGCACGACGACACCGTGGTTTGCAAGCAGTGATGCGACGCAAGCAGCGGCGTATGGCTGGCTGGACGGCCAACCCAATCTCGTCTCACTACTCAAGGCAAACGCGTTCGGCCTCTTCGACATGCACGGCAACGTCGCCGAATGGTGCCGCGACGAGAAACTACCATACGTCGACTTTGAAGCGCGCAGTGGCGATGGCCTACGCGCGCGTCAAACGACGACCACCAAGGCACGCCGCGTGGTGCGTGGTGGCGGCACACACTCAGGAAGCCTCGGCTGTCGCTCGACAGCCCGCGAATCGCACGACCCGTCATCGCGCGATGCCGCGATCGGCATCCGCCCGGTGCGCAGCATCACACTTCACTAGCGGATTAGTTCACGTCGCTGGCCCAATCTGGCTGCGTCATGAACTTGCGACGCGGCGCCTTAAACGGCTGCATCGTGCCCTTATTAACGTCATCGACCGCCGGCACAAAGCCGAGGTCCACAGAGCGCTTCATCATCGCCTGCACCAGATTCTCATCCTTCTGGACGCCCTTGCCAACGAGGTGCATGTAGGCGAGGTAGTAGCAACTCTCTCCATCGCCATCGGCCGCAGCCTTCTGCAGCAGCGATGCCTGTGCAGTGAGTTGCATGTCGGCGCGTTTGAGGCCGAGGCGCACGATGCCCTTCTGAGCGAACAGGTAATCCGGCGGACAACGTTGGTAGAGCGCCACTGCCTCAGGCGAGTTCTTCGCCACGCCGCCTTCAGTCTCGTAAGCGAGTCCCAACAGGTAGCACGCCAAGGCATCGTTCTGTTGAGCCAAGCGCTCGCAAACTTTCAACGCTGCGACTACGTCGTTGTCACTGCGACGAGTGCCGTGCACCAAGAACATCATCAGCACATTCTTGGCCGCCGCCTCATGGCCAAGCTCCGCGGCGAGGGTAAAGCGGAGAGCGGCGTTGCGCCGCCGCTTGTCTACGCCGACCGAATCCACCGTCGAACAGAGCCCAATGATGCCAAGTTCGTTGTAGGCCTCGGCCGAGTTGCGAGCGACAGCCTGCGAGCCGGCAACCATGATCAATTTTCGTTCGGCGTCATAACGATGCTCAGCCAGCGCCCGCTTCCAGAACGCAATCGAGTCGCCTGGATGCTTGCCCGGCTCGGCGTAGGGCACGTACGACGTCATCAACATCACGCCAAACACGATGGCCCACAGACCGATATGAATCGCGTTGCTCTTCTGCTTCGAAATGCCGTTCTCCCAACGCTCATTGAGGCGCCCGATCGCGCCGCGCTTGGCGAAGCGATCGAGGATCTGGATCGTGCAGTTCAGAATCGGCACCGGGTATAGCTTCGCGTAGAGCTCCGGTGCGCCAAGGCGGCCGAGGAGTTCAAACACCACGACGTAGCCAAAGCCGTAGCCCAAACCAAACAGTGTGCGCCCGACATTGGTGCGTGGCGACGTCGATGGGTCGGTCATCAACAGCAACAACCCGAGGAACGCCGCGGCCGGCAAGTTCGTGCTAGCGAACAGATAGACGCCAGTAATCTCGGTGTAGAGCAGGTTGCTGATGATCATTGCCAGCGCCGCCGCGAACGTCATCAAGGTCACGGCGAAGAAGTACTGCACCACCAGACCAAGCACGAACAGCACCACGAATATGTGCTCCACCTCGAGCGTCGTCGACAACGGCTTGGCCCACGTCAGGTCCGTCGTGCCGGTGATGATCAATACCGTCGCGGCACACGCTAGGCCAAAGCCAGAGGGATTGAAGATGTGCGTCTTGCGGCCGTCCTTGGTCCAACGAAGGAACTCCTTGCCGAGCAAGCCCGCGGTGATCATCGCGAACTGCCAGATGAACCAGTCATCGTGGAACCAAATGAACAAGTTCGTGCTGAGCACAATCGGCGTCGGCCCCGAACTGAAGCGCCAGGCCCGCCCTCGCGTCCACGACCACAGCGCATCGAACGCGTACAGATAGAAGAACTGTGCCAACACCAGCGGCGCCTGCAGAAACATCGGGCGCGTATCGCCCACCATCCAGAAATAGCCCCAGTAGAGGTAGAGCACGATCTGCACCGACGCCTGAATGTAATGCTGCTTGACCGGACGCACCGCATCGACAGCCATCACTCGGCCGGACAAGCGCAACGCAAAGAACCAAGCAATTAGCCCCCCGCCAACGCCTGCGAACGACCAGATCATGTGGTCATTGCCGTTCACGCGATCCAGCGCCAACAACGCACACATCCCCAATGCCAATAGCAGCGGCAGCTTCGGGAGCAGACCGGGTGGTTTGCTAGCGCCTTGGGTATTCATCTGACGAACATCCTAGCCTGATTCAAGGCTGGGACGAAAAGCCTGTGGTCGATGATCGCGATGGTGTTGCTGTGCATCCACACCGTGCGCAGCACAATGTCGCAGCGCGCGCTACTCGAGTCCGAGTGCGCGGCGTACTGCGGACTTGTCGACCTCGCCACCGGCGAAGTCATCAAATGAACGCGACGGCGGCGTGATCAGGTGCTGCTCGATGAACGGCGCCCCCTCTTCCGCACCCTGCTGGCTGTCCTTGAAGCAGCACTCCCATTCGATCGTCGCCCAACCTTCGTAGCCATACTTCGCGAGCAACGAGAAGATACCCTGGAAGTCGACATCGCCATCGCCACTCGAACGGAAGCGACCAGCGCGGTCCTGCCACTTCTGGTAGCCACCGTAAACGCCCGTGCGACCGTTCGGCCGGAACTCGGCGTCCTTGACGTGGAACGCCTTGATGCGCTCGTGGTAGAGGTCGATGTATTCGAGGTAGTCGAGTTGCTGCAGCAAGAAGTGGCTCGGGTCGTAGAGCAAACAGGCGCGCGCATGCTGGTCGACGTTGTCGAGGAACTGCTCGTAGCTAGCGCCGTCGTGCAGGTCTTCGCCCGGATGCACTTCGTAGGCACAATCGATACCGCACTCTTCGGCGTAGTCGAGAATCGGACGCCAGCGACGCGCGAGTTCCTTGAAGCCTTCTTCGACCATGCCACCGGGACGCTGCGGCCAGGGATAGACCGCGTGCCACATCAACGCGCCCGAGAACGTCGGCATTGCCTTGAGCCCCATGTGCTCGCTCGCCTTCAGGCACCACTTGACCTGCTGTGTGCCGTATTCACACATCGCCTCAGGCGTGTTGACCTCGGGCGGTGCGAACACTTGAAACATCGATGTGTAGGCCGGATGCACCGCGACCAACTGCCCCTGCAAGTGCGACGCGAGTTCGCTGATCTCGACGCCGTTTTCGCTAGCCGTGCCGAGCAATTCATCGCAGTAGCCCTTGCTCTCGGCGGCCTTCTTCAGGTCCATGCAGCGCGCGTCCCACGACGGCACTTGCACGCCTGAGTAGTCGAGGTCGCTCGCCCACTTGCAAGCCGTGTCGAACTGGTTGAGCGGCGCATCGTCGCTCATGAACTGCGCCAAGAAGATGCCGGGACCTTTCATCATTCTGAATACCTACGAGAAAACGGAGGCCCGCAACGTAACCAGACAGAACCACCTGCGCGAGCAACAACAGGCCCCACAAGGCCAACATCCGGGGCTACACTCGCGCTCATGCCCCCCCTTCATTTCGCAACTCTGTTCGCCGGAGCCGTCATGGTCTTCGCGGCGCACTGCCAAGCACAAGGCAAGAACCTGCTGTTCTACGGCAACAGCTATTCGTCGAGAAACGGTAGCGTCGCCGAGATGGTGATGCGTATCGCCGAGCAAGCCGGCCAGCCCACGCCGACCATCGTCAAGCGCTTCGCGACTGGCGAAGACTTGAACCACCACGCGTCGAACAGCGGTCAGGTTGCCGCAATTTCCAATTCGCTCCCGGGCAACCAGGAGTGGGACTGCGTGGTCATGCAAGGGCAGTCGCTCGAAGCGACGCAGGCGCAAGGCAACCCGACACTGTTTCGGGCACGGGCGCAGACCATTGTCGGCAACGTGCGCAGCCACAGCCCAGCAGCAAAAGCGGTTCTCTATCAAACCTGGGCGCGTGCTCTCGGTCACCACTACTACCCGGCGACGTTTGCATCACCGATGTCGATGCACAATGAGATCCGAAGCAACTACCGGTTAGCTACCGATGACATCAACACGCTGTTCGGACCTGGCACCGCACGCAACGCCGCGGCAGGTGATGGCGTTGCGTTGCTAGAATGGATGCCTTCGATCTACGACCAGGACTTGTTCCATCCAGCACCGATAATGACGCTGCTGGTCAGCATGTGCCTCTACACTTCGGTCTACGACGAGCAAGTGTGCGGCATCCCGATCAGTTTCCAGCAAGGTGGATCGCTAGTGAACTGGCTCACAAGCCTCGGCTTGAACGAGAACGGTTGGCACGCCATGGCAGCAATTGCCGACCGCTGCGCCGATCCGTCGCTGCGCACCTTCCCAGGCTCTGGTGACCACCTGCTGCTCGAGTCCGGCACGCTCCCGGGTCGTGTCAACGCGTGCGCCAACATCCCGATCTCGCAAGGACAGTTGCTGGTGCTGCGTTTATCGTCGCTCAATGGCGTCTACGACTTGTCATCAAACTTGCTGCTCGCCAACGTGTTCCCGAACGGCTTGCCACCGGCGCCGTCGATTATCTGGCCCGAGTTGCAGATCGACACCGGCACGATGCTGGTTCTGAGTTCGGCGAACTACCTCGCCACGTCCCACAGCTTTGTGATCGGCGTGCCGTTCTCATTCCCCGGCGCGTCGGTGCTGGTGCAGGGACTCGCATGGGGACCCAGCAGCGAAACAGGCAACGCGCATTTTACGACAACGGACGCCCACGTGCTTGAGTTCCAGTAAGCGCCGCCGGCCTGCTTGCTACGCGCGCGAGGCAAATGGCCTCGCTGTTCCGAGTCGACGACTGACGATGCACCTTCGACCTTCGCGTCGCTCTACACGCCGTTTTCGCTCATGGTTCACCGCAACAATATGGGCACCAATACAGAAGCCGCGATGGTCACCAACAGACCAGAGATGAGATTGAACCAAAATCCCACTTTCGCCATCTGTGGTACCGTGACGTAACCCGACGCAAACACGATCGCGTTCGGCGGAGTCGCAACCGGCAGCATGAACGCCATCGAAACGGCCAACGCGGCCGTCGCCATCAACTGGAGAGGCGCAATGCCAAGTCCCGTCGCGGCGCCTGCCATGATCGGCATCGCCATGGTCGCGGTCGCAACGTTCGACGTCACTTCGGTCAAGAACAAGAATAGGAACGCGACGCCACCGAGGATGAGCCAGACCGGCCACGAAGAGAACTCGGTCACCGAACTTCCGATCCACGTGGCCAAACCCGTCTCCGACATCGCGCGCGCCATCGACAGTCCACCGCCAAACAACACGATGATGCCCCACGGAATTTTCTTAGCCGTCGGCCAGTCGAGCGCGAACTCAAACCGCCGCCAGTTGGTTGGCACCAGGAACAGCGCGACCGCCGCAGCCATTGCAATCGTCGAATCCTTGACCATCGGGGCGAACGTCTGGATGCCAGGAATGCTCAGGTCACCGATCTGCTTCGGCGCCCGCATAACCCATGCCAATGCCGTCATCACAAAGACTGTCGCAACCACCCATTCGGCACGCGACATCGGACCTAGCTTGACGCGTTCGGCCTGCAACACCGCGTTAGCGTCGCCCCGCAATTCGCCAGGTGGGTATACAACCCGCGTCAAAATCAGCCAACCGATCGGCAAGAACACTAAGGCGATTGGCACCCCAACCATCATCCAGTCCACGAACCCAATCGTGATGCCTAGGGTCTCACTCGCCGTTGCGGCGAGCACTGCATTAGGCGGCGTTCCGATCAATGTTGTGACACCACCGATCGTCGCGGCATAGGCAATGCCGAGCATCAAGCAGATGCCGAGTTCGAATGGACCTTCCTGATCTTGCGGTCGGAACAACACGGCGATCGCCATGCCGATCGGATACATCATCGCTGTCGTCGCAGTGTTCGAGATCCACATCGACAAAAACGCTGACGCCAACATGAAGCCGAGCACCAAACGGCGCGGTTGCGTGCCGACCATTGACACGATCGTCAGTGCAATGCGTCGATGCAGGCCGCTGCGCTCCATTGCGACCGCGATTAGGAATCCTCCCATCGACAAGAACACGATGTCGTTGGCATACGGCGACGCGGCCTGCGGCATCGACAACACACCCAGCGCCGGGAACAATACCAGTGGTAACATCGCTGTCGCAGCAAGCGGCACCGCCTCCGTGGTCCACCACAACGCCATCAGCAGCACAACGGCCGCAGTGCTCCACGCATCCGGGGACATCGATGCTGGCGCCGGCAGCACCTGCAGCAATGCAAACACCGTAACCCCACCCAGGAAGCCAATCCGACGAGAGGTGTGGCGACCACCTCCGGATTCACACTGGTTCGTATCACTCATTGCGTCGCCACCATTGCGCATACGTTGCGCAGAATCCAGGCTACGGGAGGTGCCCAGATGTCGCTGGAACGCAAATCCAAACACAGATCTGACAGTGTCTGAAACGCTCCGTGTCCGGTAGCGTCTCGCCAACAACAGCGGCGCCCTTGCGTCGCCCCTCGCCTCCACAAACGCGCCCAGCGCTCTCCCCCTCTGCTTTAGGAATTATCATGCTTGCCGAACTAATCTTCGCCGCGGCGATGTTCGCCCCCCAAGCGCCGCAAGGCGTTGTCATCAACGAACTCAGTTATGACGACTCGGGCGCCGACAACTTAGAGTTTATCGAACTCTACAACGGTGGCGCCAACAACGTCGACATCAGCGGCTGGACGCTGACCGAAGAAGACGGGACGTCGGCGTCGGGCAACGTGCACCTGATTGCCGGCACGATCCTCGCCCCCGGCCAGTTCTGGGTCATCGGCCAAGCCGCTGTTCCAAACCTCAACGAGACAATCACCTACTCGCTCGAGAACGGCGCCGACGCCGTCTTCCTCAGCGACGCCAATGGCGTCTACCAAGACAGTGTCGCATGGGAAATGCAGCTCTGGAGCAACCCACTGCCTCTCTGGCTCGAAGGTGACGGCCTCGGTGGCGACATCCAATTGCACGAGCATGGCGGCATGTTCCAAAACTCGATCAGTCGCGGCATCGATGGCTTCGACACCGACGACAACGGCTGCGACTTCCGCCCCGCTCCATGGACGCCCGGCACGCTGAACCTCCTCGGCATGACCACGGTGCTTCCTTACATCAACGACTTTGACGCTCCTGTTGGCACCGACGTCACGAGCGACTTCACTTTCTCGTTCGTCTCAGGCAACGTCGTCGACCCGGCGACCTTGACCTCCCCGGCACCCCCATCGCCGCAAGGTGGCAACTGCGCCGTCTGGTATGACCCGACTGGTGGCGGCAACGCTAACTGGCTGAACAACTTCACCCAGTCGGACTACATGATGGAAAGCTACGTCTACGTCACTGGCCCGAATGGGTTATTCGACGGTGACGATGGCGAAAACTGGGCCATGGGTGTCCGCGGTCACTCCGACTCGTTCGGTGAGTATCAAAACGTTGGCGGCTTCCATGGAGTGGTCAGCTGCACGACGACGCAATCCGGCCACACGGGCATCGCCTGGGTCTGCAACCGCACGCAAACAACGTCCGAGCTCTACTTGGTCGACTTCAACAACGGCGCTGGCAATCTCGCCGGTGGTGAGTTCACCGTGCTCGCGGGCCCGATCAACATCCAATCGGGTGTGAACGACGGCTGGCAGCGCATTCGTCTGTGCGTGCAAGGCACCAGCGTCGTCGGCAACTTCGGCGGTAACTACGGCTGTGATGATGGTCAACGCTTCACGGCGAGCACCAACACGGTTTGCGCCAACGGTGCCTACCTGACCTACCGCGAGTGCGTGAGCAACAACCTGAACCTGCAGCCACTGATGACGGACGCCCTGTTCATTGGCGATTGCACGACTGCCACGACCAGCCAAACCGGCACCGGCTCGCCGTCTTCGGTCGGCACACCAACGATCTCGTCACCGGCTCCGGTCATCGGTAGCCCCACGTTCGCGATCACCGTCAGCGGCTTGATCCCGGGCAGCGCACCGTTCGCAGGCATTGCCATCAACACCGGCGCGACCCTACCCGGCATCGCGATTCCGGGGGCACCGCCGACCGCGCTGCTCTACGTCAACCCGATAATCATCAACATCGCCATCGCGGACGGAGCCGGCAATGCCAACTTTGGCGTCCCACTGCCGTGCAAACCGTCGCTGATGGGTCTGACTCTGCTCGCCCAAGGCTTCGACTGGGACGCGACGCTTCCCTTCGCCGTGCCGGTCGCCCTGTCGCCGGCCCTGATCATGACCCTCGGCTACTAGGCTGAGGGAACGGGCCGCAAGGCCCGTTGCTCGAACTTCATCGCTCGAGTTCCCTGTTCGACTTTGTCGCGCGCGCCAGTCAGGCGCGCGCCACTCACCACCGCTATACGTTGCTGGTGAGAACGGCTCGCGCGAATGCGAAGCATCCACTGCGATGCTCAACAACTCCGCGATCAGGCCGCGCAGCACCTAGCCGCGGCGCACTTCAGGCTCTCGCAGCTTAAGAATCTGGAGACCCCAGATACTGCAAGCTCCGGCCGCTTAACGCGGCACCTTGACCCAAGCCTTACTCTTGGCCGAGGTCAGCGCTGCTTCGAGCACGGCTTGCACCGCAACCCCATCATCGAAGTTCGGCGCAAACGGCTTCTTGCCTGAGAGCGCTTCGACAAAGTCCTTCACGTGATGCACGAACGTGTGTTCGTAGCCAACGATGTGGCCATCGGGCCACCAATTCGGCGCGTATGGATGCACGTCGTCCATGCACATGATCGTGCGGAAGCCTTGCCCGTCTCGCGCATCCTTCTGAGAGAACACTTCGAGTTCGTTCATGCGCTCAAGGTTCCAACGAATCGTGCCCGTGGTGCCAGAGATCTCAACGCAGTTGTAGTTCTTGCGACCCGGGGCGACGCGCGTCGCTTCAAACGTGCCAATCGCGCCTCCCTTGAAGCGAGCCATGATGCAAAACGCGTCATCAACATCGACTTTCGCCATCTTGCCGCCACCAGCTGGTCGCTGCTTATGGAAAGTCTGCTGCATGCCGCACACCGAGTCGAACTCGAGCCCGGTCAGCGCGCGCGTCAAATCGATCAGGTGGGCATTGAGGTCACCGTGTGCACCACTGCCAGCGGTCTTGCGCGAAGTCCGCCAACTCGCCGGCGACTTGGGATCACTCAGCCAGTCCTGCAGGTAGACCGCGCGCACTTGCAGCACGTCACCGATGTCGCCACGCGCGATCATCTTGGCAGCCAACGTTGTCGCCGGCGCACGGCGATAATTATGCCAAAGACCAACCCGCACCTTCTGCTTCTTGGCCAGCTGAGCCATCGCCTTCGCTTCAACAAAAGTCATTGCCAGCGGCTTCTCACAAAGCACGTTCTTCTTGGCGCGCAGAGCCTGCATCGAAATCGAATGATGGCTATCGTTCGGCGTCGCGACATCGATCACATCAATTGATGGATCAGCGAGCACTGCCGCGAGATCCGTCGTCGCAGATTCGAAACCAAGCTTCTGCGCCGCGGCTGCGGCACGTTTCTGATCACGCCCGACAATCACCTTCGGCACGACCTGCACCGGCAGATCGAAGAAGTGATTAACCTGACGGTAAGCGTTGCCGTGCGCACGCCCCATGAAGGCGTGCCCGACCATCGCGATGTTGAGAACGGGCAGTTGCTTCTGGCCACTTCGATTCGATTGCGACGTAAGACTCATTACGCGGCGCACCATAGGCAGCCACCGAACCGAGCGCCACGCAGAACTGATCCCCTGGGTGTTGGTGAAGCGCCCACACGGCGAGGGTCACGGCACCTAACTCGATCTAAATCCCCGGCGCGGGCCCTCCAGTCAAGACAGTCTCACCCCCGCAGAAACTGACTGGGTGGACACTCCGAGGCGTTTGGACAGCGCGGCGGGCAAAATGACAGCGAGGATCTCCCGCCGGACCATTCCGACAACAGCCACGGGAGCAGTTCCTATTTGGTGCCCCCGAACAGGACTCGCAAGTTTGTAGTCGAAGAAACCGCCTGCGCCCAGCCCAGGAACAAGTCCGGAACACCATCACTGTTCCAGTCACCGAGATCCAAGGACAGCCTCGCGGAAAACAGACCAACTCTCGTCGCTGACACAAAACGAGCATCGCCAAACTCACCAGTCCCCGTGCTCAAGTAGCTAGCCACCGACGAGGTCGTTACCGAACCGTTGAACTCAGTCACCATCACCACATCCAGGTTGCCGTCGCCGTTGACGTCGCTGAGTTTCATGACCGTCGGATAGCCAACACCAAGCTGCCAGGGCGAACCAAGCGCCTCCTGAAACGCCCCAACATTCACATGGTTTGACGGCTCTCCGGGGACATCGGTGTTGCGGAACAACCGCAACGATCGATCGCCCTTACATGCAACGATCAAGTCGCTGACGCCATCACCGTCAAAGTCATTTGCTGCAACGCGTGCTGGCTGACTGCCTGCGAGCAGACGCTCGGGCCCTCCGGCCACAAAGCTCAGCACGAACTGGTCATCCTCCGGCAGCAAGCCCGCAGCGTACTTGCAGAAGATGATGTGGTTGCCATCCAGTGACGTCGCCGTCGTGCCCAAGGGAACAGCCACAGCCATTTCCAACGCATCGGTTGCTTCGGTGAAGTTCGCCAGAGCAAACGACGAGGCATTGCCGTGGATCGCCAACATGTTGGTGGGAGCTTCAAACGGGAAGACCCCAAGAGGCACCGGCTTGCCACGCATCAAGACGAGCAATGAGTCACCACCTCCCGGCAGCAGCGAATCAAGCGACAACAGCAAAACCATGTCGAGGTAGCCGTCACGATCAACATCTTCGATCTGTATCTGCGATTCGTCATCCAACACCCCAGGAACAGTCAACCCGAGTGTGTTCACATGGGAATCTAGCGCGCCGCCCCCCAAGCCCGGATTCCACACGGTCACGGTTCCATCACTAGACAGACAAACCAACAAATCGGACTGACCAATGCCACCAGGCAGCAACGCAATGGACCGCGGCAGCAGGTCGAGAATCGCTAGGCGCGCGCCCAATTGAGCAAAGCCGCCGAATCCATCGTTATCGATAATCAGGATCTCGCCACCATCGACACTACCTTCCGAGGCCAACGCCAAGTCGAGAGCGGAACGATTGGGCGCAACATCGTCGCCCGTAAACAGCCCCGCAACGATGCCATCGATCACCAGCGGGATCCCTCCCCCGGCATCCGGCGTCAGCAGGCGCGGCGTATCCGAGTCCTGAACCAAGCGGGTCGACAGGCGACGCTCTCGGGTGTTGTCTACATCAACTTCATGGACCACGAATATAGCCTTTCGCTCACTCGAAGGTGAGTCGCCCGGGAAGGCCGTCGCGAAGACCAGGTCACTTACCTGCACCGGCACTTCCGTGCCATCCGCGTCCTCAATGGCCAGGGCGAGGAAGCCACGATTGGCCTGATCAAACTGCAACAAGCCTCCAGACACGACCGTCGGCTCTCCCGCCACAGCGAGCACCATCTCGACTGGCCCGCGCTCATCAACATTGGCAACCAGTGATTTACCGATCGGTTCGCCAAGCTGCGGAGCAACAAAGACGCCCGACAGGGTTGGCGGCACGAGCGTCCAAGCCTCGCCAATACTATCAAACTCCTGATTGAGCACGGCAACTGCCGGCAACTTGCCCGTCACAGATCCGGCCAATACCAGAGCGATCGAAGGCCGATTGCCATTCTCGCACGAGTGCAAACCCACAGCAGGCGATCCGGGATCCGCGACTCCGTAGAGCGGGATCGAACTGATCTCAACGGAGTGATCCAGCACAAACGTGCCATCGCCATTCCCCAACATCGTCGACACCCACAGTTCAGAACCGCTCGCGACACTGATATCCATCACGCCATCCCCGTTGAGGTCCGCGACGTCGATCACTTCATACGCGAACGCGCCAAAGTCAAGATCAGGCATGGCGACAAACCCGGGCTCACCAAACGCGGTGGGCTGCGACAACAACACCTGAACAGGTGATCCGCCGCCGAGTTGAGGCTGAGGAACTAGAATGATGTCGAGCAGATTGTCGCCGTCAAGAAACGCAACGCGCCCCTGAACAGCACCCACCAACGCGTTGATTTTGACGACACCGCCGAGGGGAGGATCTGGCCGCTGCTGACCGAGCAAGACGTGATGTATGACACCGCCCGGTATGCCTTCGTTCACGACAAACAGGTCGGGCACGTGATCACCGTCAAAGTCGCCAACTAACAAGTCGCGAGGATTCCGTTCGAGGGCGAACTCATGGTTCCCAACCTGAATCGGCGCGGCAAACGGCTGGAACATCCCATTTTGCTGCGCCAGCAACAACTGCACGAAACCTACGCCACCTTGCTCGGTAAGAAGTGCGAAGTCGGGTGCATCCGTCGTGAATGGCGCGTTATCCAACAGAATAGGCACTGACTTGACCGGAGTCCGATCGAGCACCGCTCCGCGCGGTCCAAAAAACGGGTCTGGGTTTGCGAACAAGAACAGCGTGGATGTGACTGTGACGTCGTAGCCGTCGAGCGCCACCGTCAGAATGATGTCGACCACACCCGGCCGCCCATCAGGAGAAGGCGGCATCGTAAACACCAAACGATCCAACGCAGATTCCGCGATACGAATCTCTTCACCCGGCAACTCAGACACGCGCCCGCCCTTCACCAGCGACACCTTGATGCGACTAAAATCGTACTGCGCAGGGACAGCGGCGAAGTCGTAAGGCACAAGCGCAGAACCAATCAAGGTCAACAACGTGCCACCAGTCGTTGAGCCCTGGCCGGGGAGCGCGAAGGCAAACTCCGGACGATAGTAAGCGTTCTGAATTTTGGTCGACTGGCCAGCGATCGGATCCAGCACCTGGATGGTGGCCCGATCAGGGAACGTGCTACCTGGAATCGTCGCAAGGATTGTCGGCACGCTCGAAGGCACGGGGTCGAAGACAACTTCGGTCGCCAATCGCGTGATCGTTGCACCGAGCACGCCTGCGTCAGGGTCGGGCGTCGTCACGAGCACCTGCAACATTGAAGGGTCCGCAGTGCGCAACCCGTCCACGGCGATCTTGACGCGCTCACCAAACGGTGACAATTCCGCTACCTCGAATGCCGGATCCGCGAGCACAAGCGTCGCGACCGGTCGGCGCACAAGCGTGATATTGATCGGATCGCCAATCAGATCACCATCGGAAAAAACCGACAGAGCGGCGGGAAGGTCGACAGTCAGTGGCTCACTCTCTAACGAGAAGATCCCGTCCATGCTGAGTTCAAACGACACGATCGTCGACGTGCCTTGCACCTGAGCAATCACGTTGCGTTGCAAGGCCTCACCAACGCTAGCCGTAATCTTCACCTCGATGATGCTGCCGACGAGTTGCGCGGCCGCGACAATGACCGTGCGCACATCTCCGGCGCGGGGCGCCATTGGCAATTCTTCGTCGGCGAAGTTCAACTGCGGCGTGATCACCTCGCCATTTCCGTCACCACTGCCACTCGACGCGATTCCTCCGATGAGACCGGCGCCACAGCCGCTCAAACTGAGCCCCACCAAGGCCACAAGCCCCGCCGCCAGACATCGCATTCGCATACTCATCGTATGCACTAGTCTACCTCGCATCTGGAGTGGCTGCTGCGACCGCTTGCTTTCGATGCCACCGGTCGAACCAAACCAAATCGTGCTACAACCCAAGTCATGGACAACCGTTCTGCCGCCTGGTCGCCACCACCCGAACGACGTGTGTTCTGCAATCGAACCCTCAACATGCGGTCCATCCACGGCGTGGGCTTCGACATGGATTACACGCTCGTGCACTACGACGTACGCGAGTGGGAAGCCCGGGCCTACCACCATGTCAAAGAGCGACTGATCGAACGCGGGTTGCCGGTAGCCGAGATCCGCTTCAATGCCGAACTGTTCGCGCGCGGACTGATCGTCGACCTGGAGTTGGGAAACATCGTCAAAGCCAACCGGTTTGGCTACATCACCCAGGCCGCGCACGGAACCAACAAGCTGTCGCATGAAGCCCAACGAAAGACCTACAGCCAGGCTTGGGTCGACCTCGGCGAGTCGCGCTGGGTGTTCCTCAACACCCTGTTCTCATTATCCGAGGCATGCATCTACGGCCAACTGGTCGACCTGCGCGACCGCGGCGAACTGAATGACCCAGCCGGTAACGCACCGAGTTACCGCGAACTTTACCTCATCGTTAGCGACACCATGAATGCCGCCCACCTCGAAGGGCAACTGAAGGCCGAGATCATCGCCGACCCCGAACGCTTCGTAGACCTCGATCACGATCTGCCACAGACGCTGCTCGACCTAAAGCACGCCGGCAAGAAGATGTTCTTGGCGACCAATTCGGAGTGGCACTACACCCGCGCAATGATGGGCTATGCCTTCAACGGTCGACTCGGCGACCTCGATTGGCGCGACCTATTTGACCTCGTCATCGTACAAGCCGCTAAACCGGCGTTCTTCGAACGCAGCGCGCCATTTTTCGAAGTGCTCGACGAAGAAGGTCACGAGAGGCCTCTGCAAGGCCCGCTGCAACCGGGCGTGATCTACCGCGGCGGCAACGCCGAAGCGGTGCAACAACACTTGGGGATGGACGGCAGCGAGATTCTCTACGTCGGCGATCACGCCTACGCCGACGTGCACGTATCAAGTCGCATTCGCCGCTGGCGCACGGCACTCATCCTGCGCGAACTCGAAGAAGAGGTATTGAGCGAACAGCTGTTCGTGGTCGAGCAACGGCAACTCGAGCAGTTCATGCGCGACAAGATCGCGATCGATGAAGAGCAAGCCGCCTTGCGAGTCGCCCTACTGCGTATTCATCAAAAGACAAAGCTGCCAATGGGAGTCCCCAAAGACCCCGACGAAGTCCAAGAACGCTTGCGAGCGCTGCGCCAAGAGTCCGAACAACTCGACGCACAAATCACACCACTAGCGCAAGCGAGCGGCCGCATGGGCCACGAAGTCTGGGGGGCCGCTATGCGCGCAGGCAACGACAAGAGCCGACTCGCCCGAGAGATCGAAGGCCATGCCGACATCTACATGTCACGCGTCAGCAACCTGCTCTACGTAACGCCGTATGGCTACCTGCGAGGCGCGCGCGGTTCCCTGCCGCACGACTCTTAGCCGCGGATCCGAACCGCACTCGCAAGACGATCACCGACTGGCCGCCGAAACGCGAGCGCCGTCACCAGTAGCGCCGAACCAACAGTCGGCTCGGAATCGACCAACTGCGCATCTAGCTACTTCCTCTGTTGCAGGGCCAAGGTGGCCTCGGCAAGTTGGTAGCCGATGCGCGAGAACCAAATTGCGCTGCCCAGGTAGTGGTACGCATGGTCAGAACCTGTGCGCTGCCACTCTTCCATGCGCTTCTTCCACTCGGGGTAAAGCGCCGCAGCAGCCTCGTCCTGCAACACATCCGTGGCGACCGCGCGCACGTTGCCGACGAACTCTGGCACCTTCTCCATCGCCAATTGCGCCGCCTGGATGGTCGCCATCGCGCCCTTCGCCGGCTTCTTACCGTTCTGCCCCATCACTCCGATCACGAACGGCAGTGCGGGCGTCGCAAGATCCTTGCGCACGTCCTTGATGAAGTGCGTCATGTTCTGCTCGTACTCAAGCTCGGCGCCGCCGTATTGATCGTTCCACCCTTGGAACCAAACGAAGCCGCGCAAATCGAGCTTGCGCCCTTTCAACTCAGGGAACAACTCGCCGTAATTCTTCATCGTGGCCTGCACTTCAGCCATCATCGCACGGTAGTCCTTGCCGTAGCCCAAGGTGTAGTCCCCCATCGTCGGCAACGCATCGTCACGCTTGTTCTTCTTGTTGCGGTTGGCAACGTTCTTCTGAGCTTGGGCGAGTTCCTTCGCCAACACTTCATCCGACGGCAAGCCGGCTGACGGCGACCGGAAGTCCTTACGAATCGAACGGCCACCCCACGCGGTCTTAATAAGCAACACCGGCTCTTTCAAGGCGTCGCCGACCCGCAGACCAAAGGCATACTCAAGGCCCGTGCGATTCGGCGAACCATAGCCGAGCGTCAATCGGCCGTGCCGGCCCAGGTATTTGATGAACACGTCGTCACGCGTCACCCACTTCTTGTTCTTCTGGTCACGGAACGGCGCGAAGAACTCAGCGGTGTCGTCAGCGATCGCTTGGTGCTCCCACAGAATGTTCTGGGCCTTACCCTCCATGTTGGACTGGCCAGCAAGGATGATCACAGCAACGGACTTCTGCTGCGCGGAGGACGCAATTGCAAACTGCAAGGCGGTCAACGCCGCGAGCACAATGGTAAGCGGACGAATCATCGTCGCATGATACTGGCGACGATTGTCAGGTCGAAGTGCGGATCGACCACGCCTCGAAAATAGACCGCTACTGCCCCACTGCTGATCTAGTCCTGACACACTCGCGGCGAGAAGACAAGTCAGATGAGAGTGAGAACCGTTCCGATGAGTCGAGTCTCTTTGCTGGAGTTGCGCAGATCAGCAGTAGGCAACAACGGTTGAGTGATGACGACTCAGCGATCTCCATCAATGAGCCGCCAAGTTCCCCCAGTGGCTTTAGCCACCAAGTTTTCTCAGTGGCTTTAGCCACCAAGTTCCCTCAGTGGCTTTAGCCACCAACCGCGCCAATCGCTTGCCGAATCGTCGCCGCATCCTGCATACCTCGCAGTCCGTAGCGAACGATGCCGGTCTTATCGACGACGTAGGTAACAGGCGTCACCTTCGCCCACTTGGCCTTGTGAAACAACTCCACGAAGGGCACGTCCGCCATCAAGATCGGCTCGGTGAACTGCTTGCGGGCGATGGTCGCGGCAGTCGTTGCGGGCGTCACATCGAGCACGACATCGGTCATCACGTGTAGCCACACAACGTCGGCCGGCCTGCCCTTCTCCAGTTCGCGAATCGCCGGAGCCTCCACATCACACGAATGGCAATGCGATCGAAAGAAGTGCAGCACAGCACGTTTGCCTGCGAGGTCCTTGTTACTCCATTGCTTGCCATCGAGATCGACCAACTGGAAGTCCGGCAACGGGTTGTCGACGGCGTGTTGGATCAAATCCGTGACGTGCGCACGGTAATAGCTCATGACGCCGAAGTAGGCGGCCATCAGTGCTAGGGGAACGACCAGGATGACAAGGGTTCGACGACTCATACGAATGGCATGCTACGGCCTACGACTCAACGGTTCCGCATCCGTGTGCCGCAGTTTGCCGAGGCCTGGCAAACTGCAAGCCACAGTTGGCGTTGCAGTTGTTCGACTAGCGGCGCGACACGTAACGACCGCGGTTTTGCTCGGCGAGCTTCTTGAGGAAAATCATCGGCCACAAGCGCCCCTTCGGGTTGCGCTCCTTCTTGCGGTTCTGCAGACCAAGGCCAACCGAATAGATCGTGATCCGCCCCAGCACATTCCAACGTTGCACGGCAGACAAGATACGGTCCGAGTCGTCTTGCGTAATGCCGGCGCGGTTGATGTAAGGGATCGTCGGCGCTCCATCCGACAAGAAGAACATCGTATCGATTTCACTCGCGTAGTAGCGATCTTCGCTGCCGCGCCCAGCAATCTGAAACCCCAACTCCAACGCATCGAAGACATTGGTCTGGAACTCGAGCTTAAGGCTGTCGATCCATTCGATCGCGCGCGCAACGTTCTGTTTGGTCGCGAACTGCATGCCGGTGGAGAAGCTGCGAGCCTTGTTCGCGAACGACACCAAATTGAACTTTTGGGTAGCACGCAGCCCACGCAACCCGATTTTTAACTCGTCACGACACACATCCCAACGAGTCTTCCGCTGTGGCCCCGTGGCCGGTGCCTGACCAGATTTTTGGCCACCGGCAGCGGCCTTGCGAACCTTGGCCTTCATCGAAATCGAGTTGTCGAACACGTAGAGGATCGATTCACCCAGTTGCTCGATGCCGAAGTAGGTGCCAACAACGGTGTTGCCCAACGACTTCTTATTGCGAGCACTCGCTTTGCCTTGACTCAACGGCTTCTCGCCGCGGACGAACGCTCCGCCCTCCACCTTGAACCATGCTTGCCATGAGGCCTTGGAGTCACCGGGATCTTGCCCCGTCAACACGGTCAATGCGTTGAGCAACGCTTCGTGCGATTTGCCACGTTCTTGATCTAACCTTGCGATCAACAACCCGATCGCCGGTCCCCACGCAATCACGCCCAGCGCCTTGGCTGCTTCTATCCGAACGTCCGGGTTGGCGTGGACAAGTTGCAGACCGAGCCACTTGCCGCACTTCGCGCCGGCGCGATTGCCGAGACCTGCCGCGGTTCCAATTAACGCAAGCAAGGTGTCCGGACTGCCGGCCTTCGCGCCCCGACGCCACTTCATGTTGGCTTCAGGCAACTCTGCGATGCGCGCTGCCAATTCCAGCCGTAGCCACAACGGCAACTGGCTCGATTGGTCGGTCAATCGCGACAGCATGACCTTCAGGGCTTCCTTACTCTCAAGCTTCCTCAGACTTGCCGCCACCGCCTCTGACGCATCATCGACCCCACGCAATTCGTATCGGGTGCGCTTGAGACGACCACTACCACCTTCACTCGCGAGTCCCTTTCGGCGCTTCTCGACAATGGGAACCGCCATGCCGGCCAATTTAGCGGCGGCATCAAGCAGCGCGGCAGCGGCCGGCTTACCATCGAAGGCGGCCATCGCCATGATCGCCGCCACAGCAGTCTTGCTCGCCTCGGGCTTCTCATCCAATGCAGCAATCGCCGAACGCATCGCTCGCGCGGTTGCCTTGACACTCTGCGCAGTCAGCATGTGGCCGCCGTGCAATACGACGAACAGCGCGAGGCACTTGGCAATCGATGGCGAGCACATGGGCCACCATGCTACCGCACGCGGATAACGATGCCGATCGTTCGCTCAGCGCCGAGACTTCAGACCGACAGGGCGTTGGTCATGGCCCCGAGCAGGTCCTCCTGCCTGAAGGGCTTATCGAGCACCACATCCACGCCCGCAAGCTTAAGGCTCTCGTCGGTCAGATTGCTGGCGTTGCCCGTCATCAAGACCACAGGCAAACCCGGCCGAAGTTCGTGAGCCTTACGCGCCAACTCCAGCCCCGTCATGCGAGGCATGGTCAGGTCAGTGATCAGCAGATCGAAATCGTCAGGGTTACGCGACAGTTCCATCGCAGCAGCAACCGGGTCACTAAGCACGGTGACCTCGAACCCTTGGGCACGCAGTAGCCGGTTCAACAAACTGATTATCGTTGCCTGATCATCCACAACCATGACCCGACGCCCCGATGCCTGAAAGTCGCTAGCTGCCAAGCGCGACGCAGTGTCGCGATCACCGTCGTGGTTCGGACCAATCACAACAACGCCTTCGACAGCTTTCACCGGCTGCGGCACTGGCAACTCGGCGACCGAATCGACAAGCTTGGACTCAATCGGGAAGTAACAACGGAAGGTCGTCCCTCGACCGCGAACGCTCTCGACACTGATCGCGCCGCGATGCCGCTTGACGATGCCGTGCACAACCGACAGCCCGAGCCCGGAGCCCTCGGCTTGCCCTCGAGTCGTAAAGAACGGATCGAAGATGTGGCTCAGGGTTTCCGCATCCATGCCAACCCCATTGTCCGAAACCTCGAGCAGCAGATGAGGCCTATCCTGAGACAGGCCGAGCTCTCGACGTTGCTTGACACCGAGGATGACCGGCTCCATCGACACGGTGAGATCACCGCCTTCGGGTAGCGCATACGATGCATTGGTGCCGAGGTTCAGCAGCAACTGTGACAGTTGCCCGCGATCCGCGGCGATCTGCTCCTCACCCTTCCCAAGATCCGAGCGCACGATCACCGAGGCCGGCATCACCGCCCGCAGCAGCCTGACGCCTTCTTCGATTGCATCGCCAGCAATGATGATTTCCAACTCGCTATCCTTCTGCCTGCCAAAGGCAAGGATATGCACAATCAGGTCCTTCGCGCGACGGCTGGCATCGAGCACCTGCTCGAGATGCTCACGCGCCGAAGATGACTCGTCAAGTTCGTCTCGCGCCAACTCGGCAAACCCCACGATCGCCAACAGGTAATTGTTAAACTCGTGCGCGATGCCACCAGCCATCGTGCCGAGCGCGTGCATGCGTTGCGCCTGCGGCGATTCGAATTGTCGCTTGGCGCGCCGCCACCGGATCATCAGGAAGGCCACCGCGAGAACGAGTCCGCCCAGCAGCACGTATGCCGTGTAGCGCGCCGGCGCCATCATCCAGAACGGAGACAACACTTCGAGGTCAGCCAACTGGCGTGGTCGAATGCGGTAGCCAACCTGCCACGGCGGGGCAGGGTCGTATTGCTCAATGACGCCGACAATGGCGACGGTCAAGCCTTCGCGAACCTGTGCAATGAACGGCACGTAGTTCTTCGAAGGCAGGAGGAACAAGCGGAGGCGCGTGGCCTCGTCCGTGCCAAGGTAATAGCGCGTGCCCTCATACACTAGCGGGCCGGACAACCGCACCAACTGACCACACATCTCCTCGAAATCGAGGCCCTCAAGTTCCACCTGCTTCGGCACAACCGGCGCCGAAGGCCGATACTTGACGATGCGATCGAAACGCAAAAACGGAGTGCCGTTGTATTGCCCGATGCGACCAACGATCTCGCCTTCGATGCCTTGTATGAGCCCCCTAAGCGGCTTGGCACTGGGCGACACAATCCGAATGCCGGCAGTCTCATCTTGCACATACAGGCGGTATTCGCGGTCATCACCTCGGAATGCCGGAAACAACTCCGCCGAGACGGAACCACGGATGCAGACCACCTCGCCTTCCAGGTCGGGCCTGCCATCACCATCCTCATCCACGATGGCCTTGGCCACGCTGATCAAACCAACCTTGATGGGTTTGGTCTTCGAACCCGTCTCTTGGGCGTGCGCCGGCACAACTGCCAAGCAAGCAAACAGCGCCACGATGATTTGCAAACCACGGGCCCGCCGCAGTCTTTGTGACACCTCAAACAGCCGGATCATGTGCACAACATTACAGTTGAACGCTCGAACGGCCAGGGCCACGGAAGAATCTCACCACGTGTGCGCACTACGGACACGCATCGATCGGCCGTCGCGACAAAACGCAGACCATCCACGATCCAATCTAGATACGAACTACTCGGTGCCAAAAGCCCCATATCTTCGGGGCTAGAGTCACGTGGAGAGAAAAGCGACCGGCCACCGCCAAGCTGACCGCCAGGCCTGTTACTACGTGAGGCGCGCGCGATAATACAACTTGCCACTTCCTCACGCACTCCTCCAACCTAGGGAGCCAGCGACAATGTCCAGCACACTCCTGATCGGCGTCACGCAGCTACTCACCGTCGCCGCGACCTGCCAAGTCAACGCACTCGTTTTCTACCCACAAGACCCCGAACGGCAGACCATAACCGGCACATCGATCTTCGACTGGACCAACGAGGCCGAGGCAATGATCGAAGTGTCTACGGATCACTGCCGCCGCGTGGGCGATGCCAATGGCCCAACCTTCGCGCTTGGCGTCTACCACTGGATTACCGACGAGACGTTGTCGTCGGTCGAGACCTACAGCATGGGCGTTCGCAAGAGCTTGGCCAGCGGAGTCGACACGGATGCCGTGTTCCAAAGCGTTGTCTGGGACACCGACATCAACCTCGCCGAATGGCCCCACGCCCGGACGGTGCAGCAATGAGTTGGAGGCCTCTGCTGCTCGGCCTGATTCCCGTGCTTGGCTTGGCGGCGCTAGCGTATCAACTCATGGTAGATGGGGAGCAGCCCACGATGAATACGCCCGGGCCACTAAGCCCTCCGCCGAGCCCAACGGACTCGCTGCCACAAGCGGCGACAGGACGCATCGCCACGATAAGATCCGCCGCAAACAAGCAGCAAACTGGCAACCGGCACAAGCTGACGCTGCCCAATGGCACGTTCGTAGACGCACTCAACGGCGCGGTCGATTCGCCGCCGATGAGCGACTACTGGGGCCCTTTCGACTGGAGCCCGATCATTGGTATCGAACGCAGTAGCGCCGGCGTTGATTGGTACAAGCACGCGGATGGCTCGTACAGCACCACGGAAATGGTGATGCGCTCCGACCTCGGCCGCAAAGTCGCAATGACGCGAGTCGCGCATCCCGGGCCAGCACCGGCGACGACTTCGCCGCGCTAGCCGCGCTAGCCGTACGCTACAATCGCGACCATGTTCGCATTCGTTCTGAGTCTGGCCGCGGCGGCAACCCCACCAACCGTTCCAGATCTGCTAGTCGCGCCCCCGCAAGATGAACCGCAGACGCGAGCGCAGGTGTCTGCAACGACGATTGCCGCGTGGCGCGACCACATCGCACCACGCGCGGACGAGGATCGATGGCTACAGATCGACTGGCACGACTCGATCTCGGCTGGCTTCAAAGCAGCCACCGAGCAAAACCGTCCGATGCTCCTGTGGCTGATGAACGGCCACCCACTCGGCTGCACTTGAGGTAACGGCGTGCAGGCCAGGCGGTCCGTCTGGTCCAACCAACGCATCCTCGCGATGACATCGAACTTCGCGTGCGCCGCCGATGAAGTGTGGCGACTGCAGCGCGACGACGACCCCGAGTGCCGCTGGTTCCGCACGGCAGTGCGGGGTGATACCGAACCAGTGCGGGGATCGATGCAAGGCACGTATGTGATCACGCCACAAGGTCACTTGCTTGGCCGGATCAACTCCGCCAACCCGGACCACGTGCTCAAGGTTCTGACGAAGGCAATAGCTACGTGGGAATCGATGAGCGACACCGAACGCAGCCAAGTTGCCGTAGATGCACCGCAACCCGTTCATCGATGGGAAGACAGCTACCCAACCTCAGGCCTCGTGCTCGAAAGGTTCGCACGCGACATCGGCGACAACCCGCGCGACCCGCAACGTGCGCCAGTCAACCGGGACACCGTTTGGTTTAGCGGGCAAGAACTGCAGGGCTGGTTGCCAGATGCGAAGACTGGTGCCGAAGCCGATGTGAGCCCGCGTCTGCTCGAACGACTGGCGCGGTTCGTGTTCGTCGACAACGTGCGCGGCCAAACACTGCCATATGCGCGAGCCGAACTACAAGGCGGCGGTCTGCGCAGCAAGGTGCTCGCCATTCGCGGTTCGTTTGTCGACATCGAGATCACCGGCCACAGCAAGGCCACGGCAAAAGGGCCATGGATCGATGACGACAATTACTGGAAGCCCAAGGGCGAGTTTCCGCGGTTTCTAAACTGCGAGATATTTGGCAAGGCAACGTTCGATCGCGACACCGAGCGCTTCACGTCGTTCGAACTGGTCGCCACCGGCGAACGCCAAGGTCGTACGACGTTCAACGGCCGCGCCAAGGATGAGCCAAACAGCATCCACCAGATCGGGTTCTTGCTGCGACTGGCGGACGAGAGCTACCGCGTCGCGCCGACGTTCATCAACATGTATGGCGTGAAGTGGGTTGCCGGGCCGAAGCCCAAACCGGACCCGAAATAGCGACTCGTTACCGAACTGCCGGACTGCCGAAGTCGCGGATGCGCTTGGTTGCTGCGACCAACTCTTTGGCGATACCCGGCTCGTGCGACGAGTGACCAGCGTCATCGACAATCACCAGCGACGACTCCGGCCACGCGGCGTGCAAGTCGACGGCGCTCTTGATCGGGCAAATAATGTCGTAGCGACCGTGCACAATGAACGCCGGGATCGAACGAACGCGATCAACTCGCTGCAGCAATCGATCATCTGGATCGAAGCGCACGTTGCGGAAGTAGTGCGCTTCCAACCGCGCGACCGCCCACGCGACATCGGGAACTTCAAAGAGCGCCGAGAACTCAGGGTTGGGCAACAGCGTGCAACTGGAGATCTCATACATCGCCCACTTCGACGCAGCCTGCAACGCCAACTCGCGGTCGTCACTTTGGAACTGCTTCCAATAGCCCTCGAGAAGATCGTGCCGTTCGGCCGCCGGGATCTGCTCGGCAAACGTGTTCCAACGCTCCGGCTGGATCATGCGCATGCCGTAAAGCCACCAGTCGAGTTCTTCTTGCCGCAACAACCAGATGCCTCGCAGCGTCAGCGTGCGAACCGCCTCCGGATGTTCTTGCGCATAGAACAGCGACAACGTGCTGCCCCACGAACCGCCAAACACATGCCACGTCTCGATTCCGAGTTGCGCTCGCAGACGTTCGATGTCATCAATTAGGTGCTGAGGCGAATTGCCCGACAGTTCACCAACTGGACGCGAGCGGCCACAACCGCGCTGATCGAACAACACGATGCGAAAGTGATCGGGATCGAAGAACCGCCGATCGGCATCGGTGCAACCAGCACCCGGCCCACCGTGCAAGAACAGTATTGGCTCGCCGTCGGGGTTGCCGCACTGCTCCCAATACAGGACGTGCGGCGCATCGACCTCTAGCTCACCAGACGCGAATGGCTCAATCGCCGGATAGAAGTGTTCGGTAACCACCGAGACAGCGTAGCCAGACACTGACTCTGTCGCACCTTACTGTGCGCCGCTAACCGCCGCGAACCGCCTGACTATACGTTGCGGCGCGATGGGGTAACCTGCTGGACCAGCCAACCCGTTCTTTCGACCCAATTTCGGCCATGCGCGTCTGGATCACTCTCAGTCTCCTAACCACTTCACTAGTCGCGCAATCCATCGTGAGCGTCGACCTGACCGCCGCTCCGGGCGTCGTCGACCTCGGCCCTGGATACACAAGCGAACCGGCCCAACTCTACGGCGGCACCCTACCGGGCCCGGTCATTCGCGTGACCGTCGGCGACACGCTGCGCTTGCGACTCGCCAACCAACTCGGCGTAACCACCCTCCTGCACGCCCACGGCCAACCGGTGCGACTCGGCATGGATGGCATCCAGAACATTTCGCGTCCGGAAATCGCCAACGGCCAAGAGTTCACCTACGAGTTCGACAATCTAGCGGCCGGAACCTACTGGTATCACCCACACAGCGATCAGCACCACCAACTCAACTCTGGCCTGCACGGTGTGTTGATCGTCGACCCACCGAGCACCGCGCCCGACCCTGCCTCTGATGTCGAAGAGATCATCGTGCTCGATGACTGGGATCCGACGATCACCGGCGGCACCTACTACGGCCACTTGCTCAACGGCAAGACCAGCGATGGCCAGACAGCACTCTCGATCAACAACGGCCAAACGCTGCGCTTGCGCTTCATCAACGTCGCTGCGCGCACGAACTACATCATCGCGCTCGACGGCCACCCGATGACGGTGACCCACAAGGACGGCCAGCGCATGCAGCCGACCGTCACCGACGCGATCCCGATCGGCATTGGCGAACGCTACGACGTGCTCGTCAATTGCAACAACCCCGGGGTCTGGAGCCTCGCGGTCTCAACAATCCAAAACCGTAACGCCAACCTCGTGCGCGGCGTGTTGCGCTACGCGGGCGAAACCGCCCCGGATCCGGCACCGTCAACTGTGCCGAGCAACTTGTCGAGTGGCGCATTGATGAGCTACGCGCAACTCGCCAGCTACTACCCTTCGCCGATTTCCGCCACGCCAGACCGCACGTACCCGATTGCGCTGAGCGTTGCTAGCGGCTCGTGGATGATCAATAGCGAGTCGTGGCCGATCATCACCCCGGCGCAAGTCACCTACGGCGAGACGATCCAGTTCAACCTGTCGACGAGCACGCCATCGCCAAACCACATCCACCCGATGCACATGCACGGCCACTTCATGCGGCTGATGGGCACGGCTGGTGGCACGACGCACGCACCGCAGATGGACACGATCCTGATCATGCCATCGGGCCAACCCGGTGATGCGTGGTCGGCACAATGGGTTGCTGACAACCCCGGCGCGTGGCTCTACCACTGCCATGAAATGATGCACATGTCGCTCGGCATGATGACGCTCGTCAACTACACCGGCGACTTCGATAACGACAACGTGCCGGATGCTTCTGACAAGGAACCGACCATCCCCGGCCCCGTCGTGCTGGTCTCCAGCCAGGAGAGCGCTTTCCAGAACGGCAACGCCGGTGTAATTGACATCGAATGGGAAGCGAACCAGTTGTGTGACTGCTTCATGAGTTGGTCAGAACTGATCACGCCGCTGCCGTTGGGCACGTATGGCGACCTGCGCATCGACCCGAACCTCGGCGTCTACCTTGGCTCGGTCCAGTGCGATGCCAGTGGCGATGGTCAACTTCCCTACTTGCTGCCGGCGGACATCGGACTCGTGGGCCTGCGCCTCTACCTTCAAGCGGTCGGCTCGAGCACGACCATTGGCCTGCGTTTGGGCACGCACCAGTCATTTATCATTCGCTAGTTGACCGAGATCACGCTCTCGACAGCGTTCGACGTGATCAAGTTAGCGGCGTTGACGCCGAGCGATAGTGACGCCGCCTGCGCATACATCACGGTGCCCGGCGGCAAACCAGGCGGCAATACGAGCGGCACATGCTGTGCGCCAAGCGTCCCGACAAACGACAGCGTTAAGCCAAACAGCCCAACGTACGCTGCACAGTCCGGCGCCCCAATGATTGCGAGGCCGGACGACGGCACGCTGACCAAGCTGAACGCGACCACCCCAACAGCCATTCCCGTTCCGGGCATCAGTTCGAGCGCGTGGTCCACCGTGTAGACCACCGTCGAGCCAGCCGTTGGCGACGAAATTGGATCCGGTGCCGCACTCAGCTTCAGCGCCTTCACGTCAGGCATGGTGAACACCGGCAACGGCGTCATGAAATCGACTCCACCCGGATCAACCGATTCACCTGGTGGTGTGTAGCCAATGATGTGGTCTTGCGGATAGATGGTGTAAATCATCGTGTTGTCCGAATCGATATCGACGAACACAAAGATGATCGCGCCCGCCGCGTGATGGAACTGGATCTGAAACGTGCTCGGGTTGACGAGCGTCAGCGGAAAGTTCTCGACGTCCAAGAACGTCACGCAACTCACTCCCGCGAACTCTTCAAACCACACCTCTCCGCCTTCATCCGCATTGTAAGCGTGCCAGCAGTAGATGCCGCCGTGCGCGCCCGCCATCATGCGCTCCGGTTGCGGCAACCAGTTCTGCGAAGAAGGACCGATAGGCCCCGGACCAAAGCCAATGATGCCATTACCGTGCACGGTCAATTCGTTGACAACCGCGCTGGGCAGCGGAAACGGCACGGATAACGCCTGCGTCACCTGCCCATCATTGCCAACCGGCATCGCAACCGCCGCAGTCGTTGGCGGCATATAGAGCGACACCGCCGCGTTCGGTAACCACACAGCCCCGTAGCCACCAGTAGTCGGCGTCATCACCATGGCGTTGCCGGTCAACGTGCTCGCAGCAACCGCCGCATCGGTGAATTGTTGGTAGAAGGACTCATGGCCGACGCCGTAGCAACCTTCGCCGTAGCTCTCGTGATACGCCAAGCCACAGGTGACCGAGGACGAGTAGCCACCATTGCCGTTGGGCGTCAACAACACCGAACGATCTCGCAAGTCGAATGGCTGCCAGCCCTCCTCGAACAACAGTGGCAACGCACCAGAGTCCGCATTACTGCTGAAGTCGCTCGACACTTCCAATCCGGTGCCCACGGCATTGCCCGCCGACACACCCGCGTGGTAGCCCCATGCAACACGGCTGAAATCGCCATCACCGTAGTCCAACCGCACGTCCCCCGATAAGAACAGCGTGACAGCCATCGAGAACGTCGGCCACGAAAACCACGTGCGCACAGAAAGCCACGTAATCTGCACCTGACCGAACTGCGAGTCGTCGACGAGAATGTCCCAGGTCGGCGCACCAAGACTCGCAACCAGATCACCGCTGACCGCCATGACACGCGGCGACGCCCCGGCAACTCCACGCATCTCGGCGAGGGTCGACACCCCAAACTGGGCGGGATCGACGACACCTGTGCCATCGGTCAAGTAAACCTCGCCGTTCGACCCGACGACGAAGTGCGTGTAATTGCTGCCGCCGATCGGGAACGTAAAGCCAACAAACGCCATGTCTATGCTGCGGCTCTCATCATCCACGGGCAAAGCGGATGTCGCAGCCATCAGCGGCACGATGGAGGTGCCGGCCACTTGCAGGCACTGAGCTGCCGCGGAGGCGGCCGCGGAGGCGGCCAACAACACAATCAGCATCGCCGAGCGCAACGCAAAACAGTCAAGAGGAGAACGGTGGTTCACGGGAGGACCCAGCCTTTGCCAGCGAAAAACGGACAGCCATGCGACACGTTCGCGGGCCTACCCCCTAGAGAGACAACGGGGGCAACCCGACGTCTCCAGACAGCCACGAGGCTAGGTGCCGTGGCATGGACAGATGCGGCACTTCTGGCCAACCACCAACAGACCAGCAAGCTCTGGTGTATCCATCCAGTCACCGACGTTAGACACCCCACGAAAGCGTTACTGTTTCCTACGAACTATGACCAGACGACTCGACCTAGTGGCGAGCGTAGCGATTGCGATTGCAGTCCTGCCAATCGCCCATCTACGTGGCCAAGAGCGAACTCCCCCCGCCGTATCGGCCGAACGCCTAGCCTTGATTCTGGCTGGTGAAGACCCGAAGACCATCGACGAACTGAAGGCGATGCAGACGCACGTGCAGGAC
>CALCZA010000084.1 GCA_937906475.1 uncultured bacterium | reverse complement strand
TGGCGGCAGGTCTTCGGATTGGGCCAACTGCGCATCGCGCGCCCGATCGACTAATTGACGAAGCTCGCAGAGCGTTGCGGGCGTGGTCTTGCAGTTTGGCGACTGGGAACTGAAATCGGCGGCGAGCAGGCCGCACCAGGCAGATCGCTCTAGCTAGGACGCAGCGCCTCTGCCAATCCTGAGTGTCGTTCCGGCCAATTTGCGAGTCCGGCAGCGAGTAGGTCGTGGTTGGCACAAACTGTTGCGCGACGTTTTGCTCGGGTGACGCCGGTATAGATCAGCGCGGCGTGATTGAGCGGTCCCGGCCGATCAGGCAGCACCAGTAGCACGTGATCAAACTCGCTGCCTTGGGCCTTGTGCACCGTCATGGCCCACGCCGTTTCATGCGACGGTAGACGACTCGGACTCAGTTCGCGGGCGTTGCCGTGTTGGTCGCGCACCCAGACCACTGGGGTGCCATCCTCATTGCGACCACAGACACCTAGGTCGCCGTTCCAGATGTTGTTGTTCTGATCGTTGCTGGTTATCAGGATGGGGCGGCCAGGGTAATACAACTCGGCCGTGCGGTGGCCAAGTTCGAGTAGGCGTGCTTCGACCCGAGCGTTCCATGCAATCGCGCCAGTTGGCCCGAGTCGTAGTGCCGTCAGCACACGCGCGTGGCTAATCGCCGTAAGCGCGCGGCCGGCATCGTTGTCGCTTGCCGCTTCGAGCAAATACAGCAGTTGCGGTTCGATGATCGCGAGTGCTTCGTTCATGCAATCGGTCCACGAGAGGTCTTCGTGGCCGGCCGCGAAGGCGGCAATCGCGTCCTGGGCGCGACGCTGCATCAGCGACTGCGCGAACGTGCCGATGCCGGGTTGCTTGCCGAAGCGATGGTTCTTCTGCAGGGCTACCGTGGCGTTAGCGATCGGTGCTGCGTTTTCTTGTGCGGCGATCGGCATGCCAGTCGTTTGGCTGACGAACGTGGCTAGTTGCTTGCCGAGCCCTTGCTCGGGCAGTGCCGCGTGGCAAAGATCGCCAAGCACTTGGCCAGCGGCGACCGCAGCGAGTTGGTCCTTGTCGCCGACCAACACTAGGCGCGTATCGTTTGGTAGCGCGTCGCACAGCACCGCGAAGATGGCCGGGTCGACCATCGAAACTTCGTCGATGACGACTAGGTCGTAGGGCAGTTTCTTGTCGCGGCCAAACCGGAAGGCATCGTCGAGCGGCAGGTAGCCGAGCAAGCGGTGCAGCGTGCGCGGTTCGAGATTGGCGAGTGGCTCGGACAATTCTGGGTGTGCAGCCGCACGTTCTTGTAGAGCTTCGCCAAGGCGGGCCGCCGCTTTGCCGGTTGGCGCAGCGATCGCGATGCGCATCGCCGGGTCGTCATGGAGTAGTGCTGACAGCAATTTGGCAACGGTGGTGGTCTTGCCAGTACCCGGGCCGCCACACAGCACGGTCAGCGAGCCGATCGCGCCGGCGATAACGGCGGCGAGTTGCCAGTCGGGTTCGGTTATAGGTTGCGTTGGCAGCAGGGACACCGCCGCCAGGGTCTTGCGCAACTTCTCGGGTGTGGTTGTCGGTTCCCGCTTTAGGCGATCCAGCACGAAGCGCGCGATGCGTTGCTCGGCGCGGTAGTGGCGCAGCGTGTAGAGGCGATGTTGCGCATCGAGAATGAGTGGTAGTGGTGATCGGTCGCTTTCGTTGTTGTCGCCATCTTCGGTGGTGGCTCCGACGACACCCGTTGCTAGTAGTTGCTCGCGGAGCGTCGCCAGGTCGGGTCTGGGGGCTTCGTCGACATCCACTTGCTCGTCAATCCAGCGCGTTAGGTCAATGCAGACATGGCCCTGGTCGCGTGCCAGCCCCAGTGCCGTGACTAGGCGTCGTAACAACTCAAGATCGCCGCCGGTGGCCATGCGGCATAGCAAGTCGCCGTGCAATGTTGCCAGTGGCGTTGTTTCTAGTTTGGTTGCGTTCATCTGACGACTCCTGTTGCCCAGGCATCCATTGCATCAATCAGTTCGCGTGGTGGTCGCGCGTAGAACATGCCAGTGGTTTCATTGGGAACGGCGCCGCGCAAGAACGCATAGCTAACGCCGCCAAAGTGCTTGTCGTAATCGTAGCCAGGTAGGCGCGAACAAAGGTGGCGGTGCCAAGCCAGCACGTAGAGGTGGTATTGAAGGATGTAGTCGTGGCCCTGCATCGCTTGCTCTAGGGCCGATGCGGCGTAGTCGCTTGGCGTATTGCCGAGGTGATTCGACTTCCAATCAACGATCCAGTAGCGGCCGTCGTGCTCGGTGATCAAGTCGGCAAAGCCAGTTAGGAAGCCGGCAAAGTGCTGTGGTGCGAGCTGATTGAGGCGGCGTGCGTAGCCTTGCGCAATTTCGCAGGTCGACTGCGCGAAGTGCTCGGCCAGCGCGGGCAGATTGGGTCGGGCGATCGGGATCGTGAACTTCCATTCAGGAATGCTCACGCCGCCGCAGATATCAAGCACGGTCGGGCCATCCGCATGGACGCGAGCTGCGGCCAGATTGCGAAGGTTCTCAAGCACCGCATCGGTTGGGTCGAGGACGCCGGGGTGGGCGTCGGACTCGAGCAGGCCATGCTGCGTCAACGTCTTGACGACAAGTTCACGGGCTGGCGGTTGCTCGAGTGCGTGTAAGTCGACGTGTTCTAGCACCGTGTGCAGGCACAAACCCGGCTCGGCGCCGCGGGCGAAACCAAAGATGCCTTGCCCAACTTCTGGTGCTTGCGTTTCCGGATCGCGAACTTCGTGGACGTAGAAGGCGTGTTCGCTGCCGGCGACTAGTGACGAGAAGCTGTGCACCATCAGTGGTCGGCGTGATTCACGTCGGCGATTCTGGCCCTTGGATGTGGGTTTGCCGGCACCCTTACTGTTGGCTGCGGATTTGGTGCCAGCCTTGATCGCTTCCGTCGTGACGTCGTCGACATGGTCGATGCTGATCGACCCATGCGAGTTGTCGGCGATGCGCTGCAAATCCGAGGCAAGATTGCTAGAACGGTTCTTGTAGGCCTTGGTCCACGTTGCTGGCCAATCCTCCTTGCTCTGGTCGATGGTGTCCGGCTGTAGCAGCCACGCAAGCGCACTGTTCCAATATCCGCGTGGACCGTGGCCAATCGGTCCCCAGTGCACATAGCAGCGCCGCTTTGCACGGGTCATTGCGACATACGCCAAACGGCAGTCCTCGGCCAGTCGCTCCGCTTCGGATTTAAGCCAGCCCGGATCGCTGGTGCTGACCTTGAAGGCGAATCGGCGGTCACCAGGCGCCTTGCCGTCGCGCTCGTCGTCGAGCGTAGTTTTCGTGGTGTCGGCGACGCGCCCATCCCACAAGAACGGGCAGAACACGATCTCATATTGCAGGCCCTTGCTGCCGTGCATAGTCAGGATCTGAACCGCGTCCTCGTCGCTCTCAAGTCGTAATTCACGACGTTGTTGGTCGACCTCACTCTTATGGCTGCGTTCGTGACGCAGCCAATGCAACAAACCTTCCGGTGACAACCGGTGGTCGTGTTCGGCTTGATGCAACATTTCGCACAGTTGCTGCAGGTTGGTAAGCCGGCGTTCCCCGTCGCTGCGACGCAGCATGCGCGCGTCTATCTTGAGGTCTTTCGTCAACTGCTCCTTCATGACAACGAATCCTCTGTGGATCCATAGCTGCCGCCACGTCTCGAGCCGACTTAGCTCCTGCTCAAGGGTGGCCTCGTCCTGTTCTAGATTGGCGAGGTCTTCAGCGTTGTAGCCCCAAAAGATCGTGGCCAACGCGGCTCGTGCGCTCAGAACATCGTTGGGGCGGTGCACCGCCACTAGTATTCGCTCGAGTTCGACGAGTTCTTCAGTGTCGAACACGTCGCCGTCCTTGCCTGTCACCGAGACGATCCCTGCTTTTCGCAGGTGATCTTGAATCAACATCGCTTCGGAGTTGCTCCTCGTTAACACCGCGATGTGCCGCGGCAGAATACGTCGGCCTTCAATGCGGGGCGGTCCATCGATCAGGCGTGCGATCTCTTTGGTTATGTCGCGCGCGATCAGGCGGCGGGTGTCAACGGGCTTCAGGTTGATGGCGATGTGCTTGTCGTTGATTTCATGCGCCAGCAGACGGAATCGCATCGCCGCACCGTCATCGTCTTCGATTTGGAGTTCGTTAACTTTTGCGTTGGCCCACACCTTCTGCATGCGGATGTCGGAATTGACGAATGAGCCTGCGCGTGCGAACAATTGATTGACCGCTGCGACCAATTGCTCAGAGCTACGGAAGTTGATTTGCAGTGTGTTTTTCTGCACCGCATCGGCGACGGCGCCCAGATACGTGCGCAGATCGGCGCCTCGGAAGCCATAGATCGCTTGCTTAGGGTCGCCGACAAGGAACAGCGGGCGGTTGCGGAAACTCTGCGAGAGGATCGCGTATTGACGTTCGTCGGTGTCCTGAAACTCATCGATCAATGCGACGGAGTAGCGGCTATGCAGTGCGTGCAACAATGAATCCTGCCGAGCCGGGTCGGTGATTGCCGAATGCGTTCGTGCCAGTAGATCGTCGAAGGTCAAGAGCGCCTGCTCGCGCTTTAGGCGGTCGAGTCGCTCGTGCATGCGCACTAACAGTTCAACTTGTAGGTGGTCGACTGCCAAGAGCCATTCGTTGCGCACGTCATTGCAGGATGCAAAGAACGGCTGGTCGAAGCTTGGATTGCTGCGTTTCAGTAGTTCTTTGCCCAACCGCTCGGTGCTGAGCCGATCGAACATTGCGAGGCAATGCTCGGGTCGCGCCTTTATTGCTTCGCTCGCCTGCGCGAAGTACTGGCGGTTGTCGCCTGTAGTTGGCGCCTTAGTCTTCTGCCACTTGAACTCAGCGACAGAGTTGAGCAACTCGTCGTCCCATTGTGCTGCGGCACGATGCACCGCAGCGCGCAGGTTTGCTAGGTGTACTCCGAGTTGCGGTTCGCTCGGTTCAAGCGCCACGTTGGGGTAGCGCTGCCAGTTCCTATAGAGTTTGACCAGCTCTGCCGGGTTCAGTTTGGACTCGTGCAATAACGAGCCGAGCATCAGGCTGTCGGGCTCGCGGACGAGTCGGAATGCGTCGGCTGCAGCCGCATGCCACAGCGGGGCCACTTCGGTGGTGAAATCGAGATCGAACGGCTCATCGCTTTCAAAAGCTGACTCGTCGAGCAGGCGTTTGCAGAAGCCGTGGATTGTCATCACGGATGCCTGATCGAACTCGTCGAGCGCTCGCCGGAGTTGTGTGGCGCCTTTTTTGCCGAACTTCTGCAGGTCTTGGAAAAACGGGTCGTCGTCCTGGTGACCAAGACAGACATTGTGGGCGCGCTGGATGGCAGCCCGCAGCCGGTTCTTCAGTTCGTCTGCAGCGGCGACGGTAAACGTGACGACTAAGGCCTCTTCGATGTGCTTGACCATTCCTTCGAGCAGCATGCGCACGAGGATTCCGGTCAGCGTGTAGGTCTTGCCGGTGCCTGCGCTTGCTTCAAGTAGCACAGTGCCTTCGTCGAGCGGAGCCTTCATCAAATCGAACTGTTCGTAGAGCGGCGCCGCCATCAGTTTTGCTCCTGCAGGTATTCGATGGGTGCTAGCCAGACCTTCTTTGCGAGGCGGAGGAACTCACTGTCGATACCGTCTTCGAATGGGTCACGATTGCGCATGCAAAGTGCGATCGAGGTGTCTCCCTCGTCATATTTCCATGCGTCTTTCGAATCATTGAGTGCGTATTTCTCGGCGCCTTTTTGCAGCGCCTTTAGATCATCGGGCGTGTTGTTGAAACTCTGGCACGAGGCATACGAGGACTGCTCGAAGAACGGCAGCGGTCTGCGCTTGCCGGAGTGGTAGAGCGAGAGCAGCAAGGCCAGTTGTTCACTCGCGGTTGGTTCGGGGACCTCGCTGTAACTCCACGTGCCGTCGGTCGCCAGGACTCGTGTAGTGAGTGGCCACGCTGGCGTGTGGTCGGCGCCGTCTTGTAAGCGTTGTGCCGCGACGACAACGTGCAAGATCCAAGCCCTCAGGCGGTCCTTGGGCTTGATCTTGCTGACCCGAATGTAGGCGAGATCATGATCGCTAAAGCCATCAATGGTTCCGGTGATCCGGGTTAGACCGACCGTTAGATCAATGCGTCGCGAGGTTGTCGTCGGGTGGCGGCGCGCTTCGTGCAACAGTTCATTGGTTTCGGCGCGCAATGCCCGATAGGTCGCGTCACCGTGTGCCCCGACTGGCAATACTCCTTTGGCCCGTGTCCATGCTAGCGGGTCGTCGGGGCCGTCTTCGCCGCGCAGTGCGTTGCGAACACTTTCATCTTGGAGTTGGAAGCGCGTAAGCGCATCAATCGAGAAAGGCTCGTCCGCATCTTCTTGTTCGTCGGTCGATTTCACGCGCATGCGTAGGGCTTGACGCAGGAAGGCGCTGCAAGGATGCCACCAGAAGTTTAGTAGATCGTCGAGTTCGATCTTGTGTGCCTCATCACTGGCGTCAGTTGCTGGCCCGACACTGAGTTCTTCCGGACACCAAGGCTGTTGTTCGTTACGCAGTTCGTGTTCTGGCTGCGTCGTCGATTCACGTGCGTAGGTGAATAATCGCTGGTCCGACCCATCGCGATATCGTTCGCTCCACGGCTGCAGCGGGTGTTGCACGGCGATCTGCTGGTGTGGCAGGCCTTGGTTACTACTGCTGACGCACGTGCGGTCAACATGGTCGAACAACTCTGCGAGCACGACGGACGGTGCGCCTTCGGCGTTGTCTTTGGCAGAACGACCGACGTAGCTCAGATGCAAGCTGTCTCGAGCCGAGAGCAGCAGATCTAAGAACAACTGCCGGTCATCGAGTCGGCGGTTGCGATCTCCAGGACGCGGTTTGGCGACCATCAGATCGAAGGGCGTTGGCTTGCTTTGGCGCGGGAATGCTTCGTCATCAAGACCGCAGACAAACAAGCAGCGCACTGGCACGGCGCGCATCGGCAGCATCGCCGCGATGGTGATTGAGCCACCGAGGAAGCCGCGTGAAGGTGCTCCTTGGGCAAGTGATTCGTGCAGCCAGTCGCGCAGGACCGAGAGAGTTACCGGTTGGCTGTGTTTGGCAGTGCGAGCATTGTTACGCAGCTTGATAGTCGCGCCCTTCAATTGGCGCAGGGCGTCTTCTTGGTCGTTGTCGATCGGGGTGAACAACGCATCGGTTATGGCATCCACCCGTTCTGCCCAGTCCTCAAACGATTGCGGTTGTCGGATGGCACTGACCTGGGTGAATAAGCTGCGGCTAAACGTCACGAATTTGGCGAGTAGTTCAGCGCGCGCTTCGGTTGTATCGCCAACCGGTAGGTTGCCGAGCACCAGTTCATTGACGGGCCCGGTAAGCGTGCCGAGCAACAAACGGTCGATGCCTTGCCGCCACGCGTTGTCGTCGAACGCGGGTAGGTCGAACTGTTCGTGCCGGCTATCGCCATCGAGTCCCCAGCGAATGCCGGCTGCCTGGCAGATGTGTCGCAAGATCGGCACATCGTTTGGGAACAGGCCGAAGCGGCGCTGCACGGCAGTGTTCTCAAGCAGGTGCAACACATCGGCCAGCGTCAGGCGCGTGCTCGCGAGTTCGAGCACCGACAAGAGAGATCTGCAGATCGGCAGTTCACGCGCCGGGTGACGGTCGGCGACGTGGAACGGTAGGTTGTAGTGCACCGGCCCAAACACAGCATGGGCATAGGGCGCGTAGCGATCGATGTCTGGCACGAGCACCATGATGTCGCGCGCCTCTAGGGTCGCGTCGGCTTCGAGTGCAGCGAAGATCTGGTCGCGCACGACTTCGAGTTCGCGCTGCGCACTGTGGCAGTCGTGTACGCGCAGTGAGGCATCGTCGAGCGATAACTGGTGGCGGGTGACGCCGCGTTCGCCGCGGTCGATTGCGTGCACGATGTCGTGCTGCAAGCATCCGAGTAGCGTGTCTGGTGGCGCCGGCTCCTCGAGATTGTCGAGGTCTACGCGTTCGACAGATGCACCGGTCGCGGCGCGTTCTTCGAGGTCCACTAGCAGCGACTGGAACTCGCGACTCTCAGTGCCGAATCGCGCCAACAGCGCGTTGTCGCCGGTGCGGTTCTTGTGCTGGCGCAAATCGCCGACGTAGTGCGGTGTTGGTTGCGGCACGTAGATGTGCACCGGAATGTGCTGCGCGACATGGTGCAACACGTCGAGGAATGCCGGCGGCATCGTGGTGGTGCCAAACACCGACAAGCGCGGTGGCAGATTGTCGCGACACCAATCGGCTTGGCTGAGCCGTGCCCGCAGTGCCACTAGGCGATGGGCCGTGTTGCTTGAGGCGCCGTCTTGCGCCGGTTCGCTTGCCATCTCGGCGAACAGGAATGGAGTAGTCTCGACGGGTGTAGCTTTGCGTGAGCGCGTTGGGGGCAAGGTAAGCCCCGCATCCTCAAGCAGTGCCCGCCAGATGCGGCCCTGCCAGGGTGCGTGTGGCGACAGCGCCTTGTGGTCGTCACCCTTGCTGAAATCCGTTAGCAGGTCATCTCGATAAAGCTGGTAGTCGTCAAAACAGGCGGCGAGACGCGTGCACAGTTGCAGGCGCTTTCTGCCGTCTTCATCGCGCTTGCAGTAGTCGGTTGCGGCGCCGAACGCGATCTTGGGATCTTGGCTGTGCAGACGTTCGGAGATCAGGCGCCACAATCGCAATACCAGCACTTCTCGCGAGAACAGATCACCCGAACCGTTGACGTCGCCGGCACTCAGCCGATGCAGATACGCACCCAGGAACGGCATGTCTATGCCGCTTGCGATGCCTAATCGGTCGGCAATGCGCAGTTCCAACCAACGCGCGATGCCTTGACCCGGAACGAGGATCGTCTCGGTCGCCATTGGGCCAGCCGGGGAACGTTCGAGTTGTTCGAGCAACGCTTCGAACAGGTCTTCCAGGCGACAGCCCGTGACAACAGTAGCAACCACATCACGAAGCTACCGTGTCGAGGCGATCAAGTCATCCACACTCAATGCCCACAGCATCCACCATTCGGTGGAGAACTGTCATTCGGTGGCGTGGCCTCGTGCGAATGGTCGTGGCCAGTCGCACCGTGGTGGTGGTGATTGTCGTGATCGTGGCCATGTTCGAGGTTGACCGGCGACTCAAACAGGCGTTCGAGGAACGGTCGCACTCCCTGTCGCAGCAAAGACCAACCAAAGACCAGCGCAACTCCCCACAACAGGACCCACGCAAGCGTGCTTTCGTGGACGTGTTCCCCAAAGCCGCTCATCTCTGGGACCTCGATGACCCAGTTGGCCAGGTAGCCAAGGCCGACCGCGCCGACCCACATCGAGACCGCGAACACCAACGCGGTGCGACCACCGTGCAGTTTGGCTAGCACGCCGAAGGTCGTGATGTTGGTCGCCGGACCTGTCAGCAGCAGCGCCAGCACCGCGCCGGGGGAGAGGCCCTGGATAAGCAGCATGGCGGCGAGCGGCGTGCTGCCGGTTGCGCAGACATAGAGCGGCAGGCCAATCAATGCCGCGATTGGCACATCGATGCCGACTGGCAGTGACGCGATCCATTCGCGATCGACGTAGGGCATCAGCATGGCCGACAGCAGTAGGCCGGTCAGGATCCATGTTGCCGTGCTGTCGACGGCCGGTCCGAAGCCGAACTTGACGGCCGTTTTTAAGCGTTCGCCGATCCCGCCGGACTGCTCTTCGGGCATCGAGCAGGCTGCGTCTTCGGGCGCTGGTTCTTGGGACTTTGGTTTGGCCAGTGACGCGACCAACACGCCGACGACCAGTGCGAGCACCGCGGCCATCAGTGCCCGAACCAGCGCCACTTCACCGCCCATCAACTGCCAAGTCAACATGACTGCGGCGAGTTCGAGTTCTGGCGTTGCGACCAAGAACGCGATTGCCGCAGATACGGCGGCGCCCTTGTGGATCAGTTCGCGATAGATCGGCACGACGCCGCACGAACAGACCGGTAGTGGCAAACCGATGGCAACGCCGCGCAACGCTTGAGTCAACTTCGAACCGCGCGTCATGCTCTTTAGCCAGTTGCTCGGCATGAACGCATGGCACAGGCCGACCAAGAAGTAAGCGATCAGTAAGGCGGGCGCTGACTCGAGTGCGAGGTCTAGGAACACTTGCGCCGGGCTGCCGTGGTCGCCTTGCGGGAAGTGGTCGTGGATGACGTAGCCGAGCACGGCGACGCCGATCGCGGCGCCTAATACCGACGCGGTGCGAATGCGCCCTTGTTCACGCGGTGCCGGGATGTGGGCGTGCAGCACGACGTGCAGCAGTGACCCGACTAGCAACGACTGGAGTAGCGCGAGTGCGTTCTGCGAATCGTCGGTCAGCATCGAGCCGCCGAGGAAGTAGCCGAATAACGTGGCGGCGATACTGGCCACGGTGATCAGTACTGCTGGCAGCACGCCGAGGGTCCGCGGCACGATCCACCAGATGCCGAGGCCTTCGGGGATGCGGTGCAGGATGACGGCCCAGGCCGTTAGTTCGTGTCCGTGGTCGTGGCCGTCAACTGGGCCGCCACCGACATTGAGAAACAAGCCGTCGAGCGTCGCGTGCGCGGCGATGCCAAGAATGGCAAGCCCAATCACTGCGCGGCGCATGCCTGGATGGCCGTGGTGCAATGTGCGTTCGGCAACCGACGGCAAGACAAAGCCAAGCAGCGCCAGCGGCAACACCAGCCAACCTGCTTGCTCTACGGACTCTGGTAGCAAGTGCAGCAGCGCAAACCCGCTGATCGTGATCAGGCAGAAGCTGTCGAGCACTACGGTCGACCACGCGTGCGTGCGCAGCAGCCAGACCATCAGGGGGCCGGCGCACAACGCGAGGAACCCGAGCGCCAGAAACCACTCTGACGTCATGCTCGCAGGGATCGGAGAACTCAAGAGGGACAGCACGCGGGCGGCAGACTAGGACAACTTGCCTCCAACCAACAGGGCAGTCCCAAGCTAGTCTGGACTCTGGTCCGGTAGAAGAGCCGCTCGCACCGCAGCCTGCCGGGCCTCGCGCGCCTCGGTCTGTCCTGTTGCAGTTGCCGCTAACGATCGCAGCGGTGCAGAGCTAGGCGGTCGTTACCTGGCTATCGCGCGCCCGCTGGGCACCAACTTTGCGCATCTTGTCCGTGATGCGCTTGGCGCGCGCTTCGATCGCATCGAAGCGATGCTTGGCCATATCCATTGGCTCAAACAGTGATGCGACGAAGCCGAGTCCGAAGGCTCCTGCGCTCAGCCATTCTTCACAGTTTTCTTCGCTGACACCACTGGTTGGCAAGACCCGCAGGAATGGCAGTGGGCCGCGTAGTGTCCGTAGGAAGGCGGGGCCGTTTGATGGGCCGGGGAACAGCTTGACGATGTCGGCGCCGGCCTTGTGCGCGTTCATCATTTCTGTCGGTGTGAACGTGCCAGGAATCGATACCAGGTCGTGTTGGCGACAGAATGTGATGACCTGCGGATCCGTAACGGGTGAGACCAGGAACTGTGCGCCGGCGGCCCTTGCCTGCTTGGCGTCGTCGACCGTTAAGACCGTGCCCGCGCCGACCGTCAAGTCGAGCCCGTCGTGCTTGGCTTGCGCGCACAAGTCGGCGATATGCTTCAGGCAATTGGGCGTAGTCATCGTCACCTCGACGATGCGGAAGCCGCCGCGGATGGCGGCGTCGAGCGCTGGCCTGACGGCGGATTCGTCTTCCGTTCGAAGGATCGCAGAGCAACGGTGCTGAGCGAAGGTGTCGAGAACGGCGGCGCGGGGAGAAGTCATTGTCCGGCGTGATTCGTGGTTCAGGAGTGGCGGGCAGCACTTGAGGCAGCACTACCTTCCGTGCGCGAGCATAGGGTGCGCTTCGGCCACACGCGAAGGATACGTTGTCAAGCTCGACGACTTGCTGGCGTGGGCGCTAGCCACTGCGATAATCCGGAGGTTGCTGATTCCAGGTGGGATTCTAATCCGTGTCGCTATGACTACCCCGCCAGTTGGTGGGTGGGGCAATCATTGGCGGTGCGCATGGTGGGGATGCGCATGGTGGGGATGCGCATGGTGGGGATGCTCATGGTGGGGATGCGCGGCTACTGGCTCCTGGTGATGTGGCGGCCTACCGCAGTGACTGCTGACGGTTGCGACAGCAGCACGACCGGGACGTCGCGACTTGCTTTTTGCGGTGATCGCCTGGTGATGCTCGTGACCGAACGGGTGATGGTGGCTTCTACCGGCGTCTTGGCGGTGAGTCCGTAGGCGCTGGTAGCAAGCGTGGTGGCTAGGCGGTTACGGCTAATCGAATGCAGGTCGCCAGACTTCGCATTGTGCGTGGATCCCGGCCACGGGTTCGGCGCGAAGCGCTTGATTCTTGTCGTGCTACCGCACGGAGAGTTAATCGTTTTGGGTGCGGCCGTGGGGGTGGGCTTTGTCGTAGACATCGCGCAGGCGGCCGATGGAAACGTGGGTGTAGATCTCGGTCGTTACAAGGCGGGCGTGGCCGAGTAGTTCTTGCACGGTGCGCAGGTCGGCGCCGCGGTCTAGTAGGTGGGTCGCGAACGAGTGGCGCAGACCGTGGGGTGTGAGGCGGGATTGTAGGTCGGCCTTTTTGGCGCGGGCGACGACGGTGTTGAAGATCCATCGGGCGCTGAGGCGTTTGCCGCTTCGGTTGAGCCAGAGCGAGCCGTCGTCTAAGCGCTTGGCAGATCGCAGCAGTTTCTTGCGGGCGGGTAGCCAGGCATCAATGGTGGCGAGCGCTTGCTTGCCGAGCATGGCGATCCGTTCTTTACTGCCCTTGCCGATCACGCGTACGATGCCCTCATCGAGATCGAGAGCCTGCAGGTTCATGGTCGCGCACTCGCTGACGCGGCAGCCGGTCGAGTAGAGCGTTTCGAGGATGGCTTGATCGCGGCGGCCTTGGGGCGAACCGTCGAATGGTTGCGATAGGAGTTGGTCGACTTCGGGTGACGTCAGGAATCGCGGAATGCGTTTCTCTGCTTTGGGGCCCTTAATTAATTTGGCCGGGTCCTTGTCGATGTGGCTCTCTCGCTGCAGCCAGCCAAACATGCCGCGGATGCTGGCGAGTTTGCGTTGCACGCTGGTCGCTTTGAGGCCTTGCTCCTCGAGTTCGACCAGGTAGCGACGCAGTTGCAGGCGCGACACATCGGCGATGGTGCGACTCGATTCGCCTAGCCATGCGGCAAACGAACGCAGGTCGCTACTGTAAGCCCGAAGCGTTGCCGGGCTCTTCTGCCGCTCGTTGCGCAGCCACACCATGTACTTGTCGAGCAATTCCACGTTGAGTCGTCAGCCACAGACTGGCACACTCCGGCCGCCTTTGCATGCCCTACCTCGGTGAGATCGCGTCGCTTCTGACTGCCCTGTGTTGGCTGGGCAGCAGTCTTGCGTTCGCAGTGGCGGGTCGCGAAGCCGGTGCCCAGCCGCTCAATCAGTTCCGCCTATATGCGGCCTTGCCGTTGTTGTTCGTGCTTGGTTTCGTGGTTGTAGGCCAGGGTTGGCCTACGAATGCCTCATTCGAACGTATTTCGCTGATCGGATTGTCTGGGCTGCTCGGGCTCGTGATCGGCGACTACGGGTTTTTTCATGCGCTTGCGACGATCGGGCCGCGCTTGGCGTCGGTGATCATGTCGCTGTGGCCAGCGTGTACCGTGGGCATCAACCTGTTACGCGGAGAGTCGCCGACCAGTGGTCAATTACTGGGTATTGGTCTCACGATTGCCGGTGTTGCCATGGTGCTGATGGGCAAGCGTGAAGGTGCGTGGCGGCCAGATCTGACAGCGCGTCAATGGGTGTGGGGATGCGTCGGTGCCTTGGTCGGCGCGCTCGGTCAGGCAAGTGGCTTTGTCATGGCGGAGATTGCGATGACCGAAGGGCCCGATATGCCGTCGGGAATGGATCCGTTGCTGGCAACGATTGTGCGCATGTGTGCCGCGACGGTTGGCATGCAGGTCCTCGTGTGTTTACAGCGACGGCCGTTCGCGATGGTCAAGATCCTGCGCAACAAGAAGGCGCTGACCGCTGCGTGGATTGGTGTGATCTGCGGTCCGGTGCTGGGCGTATGGATGTCGATGGTAGGTGCCGCCCGCTCCCAAGACACGGGCGTGGCATCGGCATTGATGGCGACGACGCCGATCTTGATGTTGCCAGTCGCGATGTGGTTCTACCGGGCGCGCGTCGGCGTACTTTCTGTGATCGGTACGGTGCTTGCCGTGTTTGGCGTAGCAGTTTGCTTCCTGCAGCAGGCGTAACGCCGTTTGCGATAATCGGCAGTCGGCGCGGCCGCGGCTAGTTCGCAGTATGCGGTCTGCTGGGCGGGTCGGCCAAGTTGCCACCGATCCCATCGTCGGCGCGCGTTTGCAGGCCCCAAGCGACGTGGGGGTTGCTAGAGCGCGCGCAGCAGCGATTCAAGGCGCGCCAACGTGTGGTCGCCCATGTGGCCGATGCGGAAGGCCTTGCCCTTCAGGTCGCCGTAGCCCTTGTCCATTTTGAACCCGGCTGCGGCGGCAAGTTTGGTGAGCGCCTCAACGTCGGCACCACCGGCATCGATGCAACTGACGGTTGGCGAGCGCGCGCTGGCATCAGTAACGAACGCGTGGAAGCCCTTCGACTCCGCCCACTCAAGCGTGCGGGCTTGCAGATCGAGGTGGCGTTGCCAGCGATTATCCATGCCTTCGGCCTGCACACGATCGAGTTGGCGTTGCAGCGCGTAGACCAATGGCACGCATGGCGTCGCCAGCGTCTTACCGGCGTTCGTGTCTTTCACGGCCCTTGGCAGGTCGAGTAGGAAGCCGCGTTCTTCGATGGTCTCGGCGCGAGCCAGCGCGCGGTTGCTGACCGCGTAGACGCCCAGGCCAGGCGGCAGCGCCAGGCACTTTTGGGTGCCGGCGAATGCGTAGTCGAGGCCCCAATCGTCGAAGCGCAGTTCGGCACCGGCCAGGCTGGTGACAACGTCGACCAGGATCATCGCGTCTTTTGCGTGTTTGCGAACGACAGCCGCCAGCGCTTGCAGCGGTTGGATGACGCCGGTCGAGGTTTCATTGTGCGTGATGCAGACGACTTCGGGCAGCGGACCGTTCTGTAGCCGCAGCGCCAACGCCTCCGGGCAGTGCGCCTGTCCGAGTGGCATGTCGAGCACTTCTGGTGATCTGCCGCATGCGGCGCTGATCTTCGACCAACGTTTGCCGAAGGCACCGCCGACCAAGTGCAGCGTGCGGCCGCCCCGAGTCACCAGGTTGCGCATTGATGCTTCCATCAACGCGGTTCCAGCGCAGGTTTCGAAGGCAACGTTCTGTTCTGTCAAGAACAGCGGTTTCAGTTTCTGGCAGACGTCTTGGACCGTCGCGACGAATTTTGGGTCGCGGTGGCCGAGCAGTGGCATCGCCATGATCTGGCGGAGTTCGTCGTCTACTTCGGTCGGGCCGGGGATGAATAGTACAGGGTGATCGCCCATTGCCATGAGCATCATGGTTCGGCTCAGGAAAGCAACGAACTGAAGTTCGGATCCTGCGACAGCGCGATTACTTCTTGTGCGGTCAGGACGTGCGGCAGGATCGCGGCGAGGCTGTTCTCGTGTACGAAGTAGTCGGCGTTCTTCAGAACCGCATCTCGGGCAACCACGCCGCCGAAGCCAATGAAGCGTGCGACGTGCTCTTTGGTCTCTAGGTCGGTGATGCCGTCACCTACGAACACCATCGGATGATGAGCTTCTGGAGCGCCTTGCACGATCGGGACCTTGCCGCCGTTCCGCCACAGTGGCGAATTGTGATCGAAATCTTGGTAGCTGCCATCATCGTGGAACAATAGGGGCACGGCGTGCACGTGTTCGAGCGGCACCTCGAGGTGGCGTGCGACCTGTTGGACCGGGATCAGCAGACCACCGGAGACGATGCCGACGGACTTGCCGAGCGATTGTAGAGCAGCGATCGTCGCTTTCGCATCGGGCACCAAGTTGCTGCAGTAGTGCTCGCCAATCGCGTCGAGTTGCTTGCGGTTCGGAGCGAGTTTGCTCAGGCGCGACTCATAGACCTGCGCCAGCGGCAGCGTGCCGTTCATTGCCTGCGTCGTTAGTTCGGCGATGTCCTTGCGCAGTGCGGAGTCAGCGAACTGCAGCAACTCGTCGATGCCTTCGATCGAAGACAACGTCGAATCACAGTCGAAGTAGACGGAGGCGAATGGGGGTGACACGGAACTTGTTGGGGGCCACGTAGTTCTACAGCACGATGTGGGCGCTGACGATCGACGGGATGCTCTGAACCTTGTCACGCAGGTCTGCCGGCAGCTCGCCGGCGATGTTCAAGACGCCGAGCGCAGTGTCCTGGCCCATGCCCGTGCCAATCTGCATGCGCGAGATGTTGCAGCCTGACTCGGCCAGCATGGTGCCTAATTTGCCGACGACGCCGGGCTCGTCCTTGTGGAACGTGACCAACATCGGACCCTCGGGTATCGCGTCGATGGCGTAGTCGTCGAGTTCGACGATGCGGCCATGGCGTTGTCCCATGACGGTGCCCGAGGCGATGTGGCGGGTTTCACCGATCAACGCTTCGACGCGCAGCAACGACACGAAATCGCGCTTCATCGCGGTCGATTCTACGTGCACGCGCACATCGCGCTCTTCGGCGATGCGCTCGGCGTTGACGGTGGTCAATGTGCCGCTGACCGAGGAGCGCAGAGCACCGACAATCATTGCCACGGTCAGGGCGCGGTGCGACGAGGCCGGAATGGCTCCTTGCAAGCTGAGGCGCAACGACACCAGCGGGCCTTCGAAGGTCTGCGTCAGGAGCGACGCGAGGTTGCGCGCGAGGTCCATGTAGGGCCCTGCTTGCACTGCGTCGGTAGGCGACAATTTGGCTACGTTGACGCCGTTGAGCACGACTCCCTTGTTGACCGCTAGGTCAATTTGGCGCGCCATGTCCATCGAGACGTTGCGCTTGGCTTCCTTAGTGCTCGCGCCGAGGTGCGGCGTCATGACCAGATTGGGCACGCTGCGCAGTGGATCGTCATCGGCAAGTGGCTCCTTCTCGAAGACGTCTAGCGCGGCACCGGCTAGGTGACCTTCTTGCAGCGCTTCGCATAGGCCCTTTTCGCAAACGATGCCGCCGCGCGCTGCGTGCACGAGTCGGGCGCCTTTCTTCATCATGAATAGGCGTTCTCGATTGATCAAATGCTTGGTCTGCTCGATCAGCGGCAGGTGCAGCGTGACGAAGTCGCTGGTCGCCAGTAGTTCGTCGAGTTCGAGCATGCGCACGCCGTCAGGCGCCTGGGTTTGGCTGACGAATGGATCGTAGGCTGCGATCGTCATGCCGATGCCGGCGGCTTTGCCGGCGACGACTCGGCCGATCTGGCCGAGGCCGACGACGCCGAGTTGCTTGCCTTGCAGTTCGACGCCAGTGAACTTGGACTTCTCCCACTTGCCGGCGCGAATGGATGCGTCGGCGGCTGGGATGTTGCGCGCCATGCTCATCAGCAAGGACAGTGCGTGCTCGCCGGTGGTGACCGCGGCAGCTTCTGGCGTGTTCATGACCGCGATGCCGCGCGCCGTGCACGCGGCGACGTCGATGTTGTCGATGCCGATGCCGGCACGCCCGATCAGCGCCAGACCGTCGGCGAGTTCGAGGCTCTTGGCCGTGACCTGCGTCGCGGAGCGGACAACCAGCGTTTCGTAGCCAGGCAGCGTTGCCCGCAGCGTGGCCTCGTCCATGCCGGTCTTGAGCGTGACGTCACCGACGTCGCGTAACAGGGCCATGCCCTCTGTTCCTAGATCATCAGCTACTAAAATTCTCGTCATCGTCTCGCGGTGCGTGTTCAGCGTGGCAGGTGCCACTGTCAGTTCGGTCGTGGGGGGGGCGACGGGCGACGTGTGCTGCGTTAGCGCGCGCCCGAACCGCGCATGATCACGGCAACGGTGCGCAGAATGATGCTCACGTCGAGCAGCAGGGTCATGTTCTTGATGTAGTAGAGGTCGTAGCGCAGTTTCTCTTGCGCGTCCTCAATCGAAGCACCGTACGGGTGGCTGACCTGCGCCCAGCCGGTCAGGCCCGGCTTGACGGTGTGCCTTAGCGGGTAGAACGGGATGTCTTGCTGCAGTTGGTCGACGAAGTGCTTGCGTTCGGGTCGGGGGCCGACGAACGACATCTGGCCGCTGAGGATGTTAAAGAACTGCGGTATCTCGTCGATCCGGGCCAAGCGCATGAAGCGGCCGACCGGGGTGACGCGGTCGTCGTTCTTGGCGGCCCAAACGGGTCCGGAATTGGCTTCCGCGTCTTGCCGCATGGTGCGGAACTTGATCAAGCGGAATGGCTCGCCGTCTGCCCCGATTCGTTCTTGCAGGAAGAATATGGGGCCGCGGCTGCTCAGCTTGATCGCCAATACCGCAAGTATGCAGATCGGCAACGATACGACCACGCCGACCACCGATGCCAGAATGTCGATTACACGCTTGAGCGCCAACGTCAGCGGTGCCTTGGTAAACCCGCGGCCGTAGATCAAATAGCTCGGCCGCATGCTCTCGACCGCGAGCTTGCCGGTGAGGCGCTCGTACATCGCGTCCTTCTCTTCGATGATGACGCCGTCCATGCGGCATTTTAGCAGCGTGTCATTAGGGAACTTACCGCGCCGTTCTTTGAGGGCCACGATGACGCGGCTGATGCCTTCGTCGCGGCACATGGTCTGTAAGCACTCGAGTGTGCCGATCATCGGTGGGTCGGTGTCGCGCTTCGCCAGCGGCGGTTGGCCAACTTCTTCGATGATCCCAAGCATTTCGAACCCGGCCATCGGGTTGTCCTGGATCATGCGCGACAGGGTGAGCGCTTCAGGCGACGAACCGAGCACGATGACCCGTTCACCGAATCGCCACTTGTAGAAGAACCAGTGGAACGCGTGGCGGTAGATGAACAGCAGCACGAAAGCGATGCCGACCAGCAGGATCAGCTTCCAAGTCTCGCTGTTCAGGTCGCTGAGGCCCGGAAGGTAGAACAGCGATCCGGCATACAGAGCTAGGAAGCCAATCATCACCAACGCGTAGCCGTAGCTGTGTACGAGGCGGTTGGCGAGGCTGGCGCGGTTCTGCGAGACCTTCCAGTCGTAGAGCTCGTTGTAGCTGAGCGACGCCTGGCAAATAATTGCTATGGTCAGGCTGGTCAGCATGCCTCGCCACAGTTCGATCGATGGCTCGAGCAGTAGGAAGCTGTTGGTGCTGAGCGGTGGCACACTCGTGCCAATAATGATCACGGCGACGAATAGCAGCGTCTCACTGAACAGAAGCAGCAGCTTGCGCCGTGGGATCATCTGTTCTGCTAGGGTGATCATGGGTTGGCTCAGCCGAAGACTTGTAACTCTGTAGTTCGGCGATCGAGTCCGTCTTGCGTGAGGATTGCGGGAATACCCCATGCCACCGGCGACCGTGGCGCAGTAGCGGTAGCCCGAAAAGTGTTGCAGGTCCGCAGTCTTGGGGTCGCAGCAACCGTGTTGTTGCCAACGCACGGTGATGACGTCGATACGGAGCTCCCGCGGCCGCGGCCGAAGCGATGGCTCGATGCGCCGCAAGCTGCGTTCAATCCGGTCGAGTTGCTTGGCGGTAACGCAGCGCTCGGGCGCTGGGTGGTCGCGACGTGCCTTGACCTCGACAGCGCAGTAGTGGCGCCCGCGCCGCGCCAAGATGTCGATCTCGCCGGTCGGCAAAGAGAGGTTGCGGCCGACAATGCGATACCCGGATCTGCGCAGCCATCGGCATGCGAGTTCTTCTCCATCTTGACCCGAGTTTTGGGTGGCATTGCGTGCTGGGTAACAGCGACCCAGATCGCTGCTACCCAGAGTAATGCTACTTGGATCGTTGCTACTTCCCCGCTTCCGCAGCGGGTTCATCACGGACGATGCGCGAGACCGCGCTGCGATCGAACACCATGTTGGCATCGCCGGCGCGGACCGTGACCGTTTTTTCGTCGAGTGCGCTGACGATCCCGTGCATGCCGCTGAGCATGACTACCGATTCGCCGACCCTGATCGCGGACAACAGGGCCGCTTGCTCCTTCTTCCGCTTCTGCTCCGGGCGGATCATCATGAAGTACATGAGCACGATGAACATCGGCATCATCCACATGATCTCCGTGCTGGCGCACGGACCTTCTGGTGGCGGCGCATTGTCTGTCGTGCCGCCCGTTGTCGGCACTCCGGTCGGCACTCCAGTCGGATCTCCGGCTGTCCCGGGGACCGCCGTGCCACCGCCAGTCGGTGCGGACGCCGGGCGGTCGGAACTCGACTGCGGATCCTGGGAGGTGCGAGCGAAGGCGTAGGGAATGAAGTAGGTCAATTGCGACATCGGCTTGTCGGACGAGAGTCGGGCTCTCTGAGCGTCGGTTTAGAACGGTTTGGAAAATGGGCCGGCAGTATAGGCACCGGGCGCCTTGTGTTGCAGGCAAAGAAGCGCATCCTGTTCCGCTAGGAGCTTTTAGTTCCAACCAAGTCATGCGAGTTCTTGTAGCGATGTCCGGTGGTGTCGACAGCAGCGTGGTCGCCCTGATGCTCCAGCAGCAGGGCCACGATGTCGTTGGCGTGTTTATGCGCAATGGTGTTGCGGGCAAGTCTGCCCAGGAGAAGTCGTGCTGTTCGGCTAGCGACGCGCGCGATGCTTCGGTGGTAGCGGATCGGTTGGGCATCCCATTTTACGCGGTGGACTATGCACAGGAGTTCGCCCGACTGATGGATCACTTCGCCGCGGAATACCGCGCCGGCCGGACTCCGAACCCCTGTGTGTTGTGTAATCAGGACCTCAAATTCGGGCATCTTTTTCAGTTGGCCGACGATGTGGGGGCCGAAATGGTTGCCACCGGTCACTACGCGGTGCAAAGGGATGGTGAGTTGCATCTCGCCGCCGACGCCGACAAGGACCAGACCTACTATCTGTTTGGCGTTGACCGGAAAGCGCTCAGTCGCACGTTGTTCCCGCTTGGCGGCATGACAAAGGCCGAGGTGCGCAAGGTGGCAAGCGAGGCGTCGCTGGTGACTGCTGAGAAGGCGGAGTCGATGGATATCTGCTTCGTGACCAGTGGCGATTACCGCGATGTCGTGCGCACACGGGGTGGCGCCGGCAAGTCCGGCAAGTTCTTGGATGCCGCAGGCAAGGTGCTCGGCGAACACGGTGGCCTCGATGGCTTCACTGTTGGCCAGCGCAAGGGACTACCGGCGCTTGGCACGCCGCACTACGTCGCGGCAATTGCGCCCGATTCAGGCAGCGTGACCTTGGTGCCGCGCGAAGGACTGAAGAAGAAAATCATGTTCGTCGACGGCGTGCACTGGTTGGTCGACGCACCCGAAAGCGGTGTGCCGTTGACCAGTGATGTTAAGGTGCGCGCGCGCCACGAACCGGTGCAAGCGACCGTCATTCCGGATGGCAAGAAGGCGCGCGTTGAGTTCTCAGAACCAGTCGACGCAATCACGCCCGGTCAAGCCGCCGTGTTCTATCGTGGCACGCAAGTGCTCGGTGGTGGCTGGATCGACGGTTCTGCGTAGCAGCCCGCAGATCTGCGTGCGGTAGCCGGCTAAAGGTTCCACTGCGGCTACCAATCGGTCTGCGTTTTGTGCCGGGTATCTAACGAATATTTAGTCGGCAGATTGCTAGATGCTCGCGCGCAATCCGGTGCCAGGCCGGAAGCCGACCGTGCGCGATGCCTTGATCTGGATCGGTTCTCTGGTCTGCGGATTGCGGCCCATGCGCGCCTTGCGATGCTTTACGACGAACGTGCCGAAGCCGACGACCTGGACCTCACCGTCCTTCTTTAGTCCTTCCTCAACCGCCATTAGGAACGCATTTACAGCGCGTTCGGCGTGGGCTTTGGAGCACTCGGCCCCGAGGTTCTTCTGTACGCCGGCGATGAGTTCTGCCTTGTTCATGGATGTGTTCTGGTTAGGTGCCGGCAAGCTAAAGGGTCTGCCAGGATGTTACGGGAGCTTGGCTTCCGGCCGCAAGCGTTCCGCCGAGTCGCGGCAGATGCCGTCCGATTCTTCAGACAATTCGTGTCCGCCCGCTCAAGTCAGCGTTGGCAGCGACCGATGAGTGCGGCACCGGGGCAGAATCGCCTCGGATACACCCGATTTCGAACGAGGAAAATATGAGGATTGCGGCCACCGCTGCCACGCTGTTGTTCGCCCTGACTGCCTGCTCGACCACCGAGTCCAAGGTCAGGCCTTATCAGCAGCCGAACTCACTGATGAGCACGGAGATCGATCAGCGCATCGATCAAATCCAGTATCAGCATCGTGAAGAGCTGTTGGATAACCTGCTTTGGCTGGCGCAAACCGGCGAGCAAACCATTCCAGCATTGCTCCGCGGTCTTACCAACGGGAGCCCGAAGGTGCGTAGTTCGTGCTGCTGGGTACTCGGTCGTATTGGCGATCGCCGCACGGTGACTGATCTGCAAGGTCTGGTTGACGACCGCGAGTTGCGGGTTCGCTTTGAAGCCTGTCGCACGCTGGTGCTGATGGGTGATCTGCAACAATCGCCGAGGCTCATCGAGGGCCTGGACAGTGACCGCAAGGAAGTTCGCTACATGTGCCACGAGGCACTGAAGACGGCGACCGGTCACGACTTTGGCTATGACCATCTCAACCAGGATCAGCAGGAATTGCGGCTTGCCGTGCTGCTTTGGCGTCAGTGGTGGGGCTCCTACGATGGCGACACATTCTTCGCTTCGAGCTACGAGCAAAAGCACGGCCTGAACAAGTTGGCGGCGCCAGGTGGCGAGACGCAGTTGCAGGACGTGAATTCGGCCACTGGCGAAAGTGCATCCGGCACCGCAGGGGGCCAGAACTCTGAGTCGTCGAACTCCGCTGTGATCACCGAGCCTTTGATTCCGTCGAACAACTCGGCCGAAAGTGTCAAAGTCGAGATCCCGCCGGCCGTGCCGCCGCTGCAAATCGAGATCATCGAAATCATCACCGAGCAGGTCCATACGGCGACTGGGTTGAACACCGAGTCGAACACCAGTTCGAACACCGGGGCGAACACCGGGGCGGGCACCGGTTCGAACACCGGGGCGAACACCGGGGCG
>CALCZA010000083.1 GCA_937906475.1 uncultured bacterium | reverse complement strand
AATAGAAGTAAGAGGACGCGACCGCACAAGCATGTTTGGCGGTGGGTCGCTGCAGTCTTCCCGAGGATTTGTGAGACCACGCGATAAAGTAGGCAGGCGAAGGCAACACTATGTTGTCGCGTGTGTGCTTATTGTAGCCTTCGCTGTTGTCGCAAGCTTGGTGCTCGGCGACCCCTCTCTACCAGAAGGTGATCGGCTCAGTCTTCCGGCTGGCCCGGCACCCTCGGTTCCGACCGATCAGTCCAGCATGATCGCGCGTGAGCGCGTCGCAGAGCCCGCGGTCTCCGAGCAACCAGAGCTGGTCCTCTACCAAGGCAGAGTGAGGGATGAGCGTACCCATGTACCTCTTCTTGCGACTGTGCGAGTGGGGCGGCATGCTTTTCGGACGAGTGGGACGACCGGCCAATTCGATCTTGCGTTGCCTGCAGATGGGAACTTAACACTCCATGTTGCGGCTAGCGGCTACACGCCTCGGTTGATCGAAGTCGGCGGAGGCAGTTCATCGGAGGATATACTTGTTGAGTTGGTCGCAGCATGCACGGTTCGCCTGGTCGTGGTCGACAGAGGCCTAGCTCCAGCTAGTGATGCTGAAGTGTTCGCGGCAGCTCACAGCCGCGATAGGAATGGGCACCGTCGACTCGTTTCTTTGGGGCGAACCGACACCCGCGGGGAGTTGGATGTGCAAGTTGGGCTGCCCCTTATCATATTTGCATGTTGTAACGAGCGCGTTTCTGGGCTTGCGGCAATCTCCCCAGATACTCGGCGGCAGATTATTCAGATCAAGGATCCAAGGATCCCCTTCCTTGGTATTACTTCGCCTGCCTCTGGTGGCCCACAGGCTTCGCTGTTGTCGTTGAGATCGATTGATCCTTTGGCTCCCGCGAGCTTCGAGCTTGAGACCGATGCGGACGGGGTGTGCAGGCAGCCGCTCCCTGCGACTGTGTATGAGGTTGAGGTTTCGGCGGCCGGAAGTCGCGCCCGCAGTTGGGTGGACTGTGTTGCTTCGGGATGCCGATTGCACCGGGGCAAGACGATATTGTCTCTTGTTGGGTCAGGTTCTGATGTTCGATGGATCGTGGTCGATTCTGGCCCCGTACGATTGGTGGAGGTGCTAGACCAAAGGCGCCGTCCGATTCCTTCGATCAGAATGCGCCTGGAGGCTATCGAGGAGCGGATCGATGTGCCTCAGCCCTGGCAGCGTGTCGGCACCAGTGCGGTTCTTGCCGATGATCGCGGCGTCTACGATGCAAACTACGTTCTTCCCGCTGCTCTGCGGCACCTCGGCCAGACTAGGCTAAGGGTGTCTGTGTCTGGGTATGCAGATGCGTTTCTGTATGACCCATTCAACAGCCTGTCTGCAAGTTCTACTCAGGTCCAGCTGGAGGAAGATCCGACCTGCAAGCTGCGATTGATGAATGGTAGTTCGCCGTTACTGCGCAACGTTGCGATCTGTCAAGTGCGAGATGGTGAAGAAGAAGTGTTGATCGTCACCGCGATCCCATCACCTCTGGGGATTGTGGAGTATCATAGTGCCCCCGAATCCGACATCTCGATCAGGCTGGGGAGCGAGAGCGGGCCCTTGATTTCAAAGGTTAAGGCGTCAGTTGCACTGATTGACGTGCAGGTGGATTGCTCGGCGTCTCTAGTTGTGGATTGTAGCGATGACGCAGCTGAGATCGTCTGTGCCATCGGTAGCTGGGAGCCATCGTGCCAGGTTGACAGCAGTGGTAGGCTGATTTTCAAAAACCTACCACCCGGCAGCTATGATGTTGGCAGTCGGGAGAGGGTAAGCGCAGCAAGGCTTTCGCGTGCTTGGGCTCTCGATATTGAGTCGGTCAGTCTTGCCTCCGGAGAACAGAAGACACTGCGTGTGAGTGCTTCTGTGGGCCAATTGGCTGGCCAGTGCCAAGTTGTTGGAGCTCAAGAATTCAATGTCCGAGTGTCTGTTCGCGGAGGTGGGGCCGAGGCAGGCCCGTTCGCTTTTGGTCCGGCCGACATATGGACCTCAGTTGGCGCAGATGGTCGCTTCTTTGTGTCGGGTTCGGTGACGCGGGACCCCTGGGTCGCTTATGCCCTGGTCGGTGCCGAGGGGGTTGCCATTCCACTGGGATTGCATCGCTTGTCGGAGCAGCCGGTATTTGTATGCAGGCAGCTCCACGTGCGTGTGGACAACAAGTTGGTGATGCCGACGAGTATTCGTATTCCTCCAGCGCAAGATCAGTTGCCTTCTTTGGCGCCGTCAGTCGAGTGGTTACTCGTAGGTTCCGATCAGGAATTCCTGATCCCTGACTTGGTTGAACGTATTGAGGTCGTGAACTCAGAGTCGATAGCCGTGGTCCCAGTTCAGAAGGGGCTGGGCCGCTTGATTGTGGTCGTTCGGCAGGGCTCGGATGGCAAGCTGGGCCTAGAGTTCGCTCCTCGCTAGACATCACGGTTGAGGCCCGCAGTGTCCGTAAACTGCGCCGAGCGCGTTCTGTCCAAAAACTCGCAGTGTCCGTTTATTGGGCCGAGCGTGTTTCGCGGCGAATTGGTCGCTTCGAAGTCGCCGATGACCAATGACTGATCGCTGGTTTCGGGTGGTCCGAGCCGCAGCTTGTTTCACCTATGCTCTCCGACTTCGAAGTGAAGTAGCTTCTACTCTTGGATGCTACTGAGCAA
>CALCZA010000082.1 GCA_937906475.1 uncultured bacterium | reverse complement strand
GCTGCGGCAACAGGCGAGCCTGCTGCTTGCTGTCAAAAAGGCGAATCCGCTCTTCTCGCGAGTGTTGATTCGTCCCAACCTGAAGTGCCGGACTCGCTGCTGGCATCGACAACGCGAATCGCGCCGGCCTTTGAGTATGGGTCGATGGGAGTCGGGTTTGCTTTCTTGCTGCTTTACCTGGTCCAGAGATTTCGCGCGGGCTCATGGCAAGCGCGAGGTAGCCAAATTAACAAAGTTGAGAATATCTAATGCTATACATCAATAGACCACGAATGGTCAGCCTTGCGGCACGGAGTGCTTGTGTTGGCGCTGTGCTGATCACTTTTGCCTTGCCGTCCTGCTCTAAGGGTGTCTCCGCCGCCGAGACCACATCTGCAACAGTGCAGTTGTATGACCTTACGGGCAACAAGGGTGAGTTTGAGTCACTTGGAACTGCGAGCGGTTGGCAAGGCCTTCCTAGCCGTGTTCGTCACATTCCTACGGGGATGGTCCTTGTCCTAATTGAGCCGGGTTCGGCGCAATTGGGTTCACCGGATGACGAGCTTGAGCGCGATAATGATGAAGTCTCACAGGAGGTAGAGATCACCAAGCCGTTCTACATGGGTGAGACAGAAGTCTCGATTGCGGAATGGCGTGCGGTTTGCTCAGACTTGCCTGTCGATTGTGAGTTCACGGCTAGTTCGTCCTTGCCGGTTCAGGGAGTTTCCTGGCACGCCGCTAAGGAGTTCGTGACCGACATTAACAACATGGGTTCACCAGGTTGGCGACTGCCCAGTGAAAATGAGTGGGCTTACGCATGCCGTGCTGGAACGACCACCGCATTCTCTTTTGGTGATGACGTCACGGCGGACATCGCTAGCTTCAACTCAGAGTGGGCTTACGGGTCTGCTGCAAAGTCGAAGAGGGCCACAAGCCCGCAGCCGACGCGGTCTTTCAGCGCCAATCCTTGGGGCCTGTTCGATATGCATGGCAACATGTGGGAGTGGTGCGAAGACTGTTACTTCGCTGATCCAACCAGCGCTGCCGTCAAGGTTGTGCCTGGTGGTCCACGCGTCTTGCGCGGTGGAGCATGGACGACCAAGGGTAGTGAGTTGCGCTCGGCTAGCCGTGAAGGCTACGCACCCTCGAGTTCTGGCTCGGAGTACGGTATGCGTTTGGTCTTCTCGATCTAGCGTGTCGCCAAATGGTGTTGCTCTCTCCGCCGGCGCGGTTCGTCGCGATGGTGGAGAGGCGCAATGGATCGCTTCGAGGTGCTAGTGTGCGCCGCGATTCAGTGGCCTTCCTGACGGTGGTTGCCAAGCTTGAACCTAGGTTTGGCCGCTGTTGGCCAGGATGCTTGTCGCGGTTACAGAGTCGCCTTGACGTTATTCGCAACGTCGCCACGATCTCCAGTGATTGTGAGTCGGCGTCTCTGGTTGGCGGAGGCGGCAGTCAAGCTCGATTGGTAGCTCGCGCAGCTTCGAAGTTGCGATGCTGTTGTTGCCTAGGCGTGAGGCCTTGGCCAATCAGGCGGTGTCGACGGCTTCTGGGAGCGCACACCAGCAGCGACGATCTTTGCCGCGTCGACAGGCCAGAACTCGACGCGACCCAATGCCGTCCAGCGTCGGACGTGCGGTAGGTGCCTTGCGGATCGGCACAGTGCCCTTGGTCGCCAGCGAAGAATCAGTGCTTGGCAACCAGCGGCTCTGCCGACTAACTACTCGACGACCTTGCCGTCCCGGTAGTTCGCGGTCTTTGTGACAGCGCCCTTATCGTCCCAAAAAGTCCACACGCCTTCGGCCTTACCATCTTTGTAGGCGCCCTGGTTAGACTTTTGGCCGTTCTTGTGCCAGTAGGTCCAGCTGCCTTCATTATGGCCGTTCTTGCTGGTGCCCTCTCGCCGCTTCTGGCCATTGTCATACCGGTCGACGAACATGCCATTGCGCGGGCCTTCACCATTCTCGTAGATGGCAATCCAAGGCGATGAGCCGTCAGACAACCAAAACGTCCAGGCGCCATGTCTCTTACCTTGGGCGTAGCTTCCCTGTTTTTCCTTGTTGCCGTTTTCGTAAAAGTACACCCAATCGCCAACCTTGATGTCCTCTTTACTGACGGCATCGGTAACGAGGTAGCCCGTTGCAGCTGCAGATCCGCTCTCATGCTTTGTGTTGGTGAGCCTGCCGCCACCCGTCGAAGCACTGCAACCGACGAACAGAGCCAGCAGGGCAAATAATGGCGCCTTGATCATGAGCGTAATCTAAGATCGAAGCGGATCTTGTCGAGCCCCAAACCATCGTTTGCACCGGCACACACGGGCCGGCAAATATCCATGGCAGGTCTGGCGGGCGATCTTATCGATGCTGCCGAAGCGGTTACTGAAGCGCTTGTTTGCCGCCACAATCGATGCCTTCGAGCTTCAACTCTTGATGGCTAGCCATAGCAAATGCGCCCAACTCGCCATCGCAACAACGATACAACGCAGCGCGCCCACTTTCAGACGGCAAAACGATCCAATGGCAGCACGCATTACGCAACGCAACCTATGAGCAGCTCAGCCGCCATCCCGGCTGTTGATTCGACACTGATCACGGATACCGGTTCATCGCCGCCGTGCAAGTTGACCTTCACCATTCCGGGCTTGGTCACGGACGAATTGGCTGGTAAGGAATATACTCGCGCGGCACGATCACGCCGGTGATCAACGACGGCACCACGGCGGTCAACGCGACGATCGTCTGCGACAAGACGGCGGTCGCTAAGATCACGGTCGACGGCCTCACCGGTGGCTTTGACTTCAACCTCGATACCCTCACGCTTACGGCGACCTTCTGACCTATGCGCAATCGTCTAATCGTTCTTGCGAGCCTCGCATTGATGGCTCTGCCCGCTTGCTCGATTCCAACATTGGAAGTGCAGGCTGGCTACGCTCATCTGTCGCTGGATGGCGACATTGGCTATTCCAACGGCAACACAGTTGCCGTTGAGCAGGACTTCGAGTCCGCTTTTGGCCTTGGTGATTCTCAGGGTTCACCATACGGCCGCGCCCAGATCGACTTTGGTGTTCCGGTGCTGACCGTCTCGGCCTTCAGCTTTGAAGACCAAGGTCGCGGTGTCCTGCTGTCCGACTTCGGTAACATCCCCGCGCTCGCTGGCGGCGTGCCGGTGCAGAGTGAGCTGGATATGATGAATGCTAAGGTGTCCTTAGCATTCGAGATCGGCATTGGCCCGGTAAGCATTTCTCCCGGCTTGGCCATCGACTACTTCGATCTGCAGATTGACGTCACCGATGCGTTGTCGATCGCAAGTGAGCAGGTCGACGTCAGCGGCCCGCTGCCGCTCGCCTTCTTGCGGGCCGACGTGGATCTAGGCATCGTCAGCGCGTTCGCCGAAGCCGGCTACATGTCGGCAGATATCGACGACGTCGATGGTGAGTTACTCGACATCGAGGCGCAACTGGTTCTGCACCCGGCCCCCCTGGTCGAGCTGTTCGTCGGCTATCGCTACTGGAACATTGCGCTCGACGGCATCATTGACAACAACACGATCGACACCGACATCAAGGTCTCCGGCCTGATCTTCGGCGGCGGCATCCGCTTCTAGCCGGAACTTGCGTACCGTATCCGGTTCAAATCACAACCCGCGCGCCGCTGGCCTTGACTGGCTCTTGATAGGACCGGCGGCCGGCCTTGTAGCGTGGCAGTATCGATACCCAGTTGCAGGAGACTGAGATCGAACGGACGCTGCTACTCGGTGAGCGTATTTTGCAGCGCGCGGCCGAGTCGGCGACGGCGTTCGCGGTGGTGCCGCGGGCCAACCGTTTCGAGGTGCGCGACGATCGTATTGTTGTCGATGCCGCGGTTGCTTGGCTGCACCCGATCGCCGGGGCTCAGGTGATTCAAAGTGCGGCTCAGGCCACCCGAAGCCC